>NZ_JBFUGW010000311.1:0-6684 GCF_056402735.1 Rhizobacter sp. P3_C12 | reverse complement strand
AGGCGGCGCTGGCCGCCTGCCCGCAGGTCGACATCCTGGTGAACAACGCCGGCGGGCCGCCGCCGGGGGATTTCCGCGAGTGGGACCGCGACGCCTGGATCAAGGCGCTCGACGCCAACATGCTGACGCCGATCGAGCTGATCAAGGCGACGGTCGATGCGATGGCGGGGCGCGGCTACGGCCGCGTGGTCAACATCACCTCGGGCGCGGTGAAGGCGCCGATCGGCGTGCTGGGGCTGTCGAACGGCGCGCGCAGCGGGCTGACCGGTTTCGTCGCCGGCCTCGCACGCAGCAAGCTCGCGGCGAAGAACGTGACGATCAACGGCTTGCTGCCCGGCGCGTTCGACACCGACCGGCTGCGCACCACCGTGCGCGCCGGCGCGCAGAAGGCGGGGCAGGATGCCGATGCCGCGTGGGACGTGCGGCGCAAGGCGATCCCCGCGCAGCGCTTCGGCACCGCCGAGGAGTTCGGTGCGGTCTGCGCGTTCCTGTGCAGCGTGCAGGCGGGGTACCTGACGGGGCAGAACATCCTGCTGGACGGCGGGTCGTATCCGGGGACGTTCTAGGCGGAAGGATGTACTGCGCGTGGAACGATGTGGCGGCCGGCGTGACATACCGGGCGTTACTCGGGTGAGGGCTCGGCGCTTGTGAGGCCGAGGTGGCGCCCGGGACGCCACTTCAACCGCAAAGGCCACCATGGGTCCTTCCACCAAACTTCAGCCCAATGCTGTTCGCAAGATCCCGCGCTCGCAGAGTGCCCCCTCATCGGAACACGTCGGAAGGGTCGCCTCGCTTCCCCAACAGCGCAGTTCCGCGGGGCACTGCGTGCAAAGCCATCTGATTTCTCGCTCTGGATCGCACCTGTTCAAGGTGGCCTCGTTCGCCACCCTGCAGAGTGTTCCGTTCCTGGCCGCGCGCGCCCGCGGACAGGTGCAGGATTTCCAGGCGCATCTCGGTGCCTTGAAGTGCATGCTGGAGCACTACGAAGACCAGCGTGTCAACGCACCGCGCGGGAAGACCACGCCCGAAGTTCAGCCCGAGGACTGGAAGCTCGCCCAGGAGATCGTGAACACCCTGGCCACCTTTCCCGAATTTGCGACGTTGTCGCCGGCGCTGAGGCACACCATCGAGGCTCTGAAGCCCCAGCTGGGGCAGCCGGGACAGGCGCGATACAGCGCATGGACGGCGGTGGGCCGCGCCTTCAAGAGCAGCCGGCACGCGGGGAACCAGGCGTTGTCAGCCCGGCCGCCGGCGCCGCTGCAGCGGCAGGTTTCAGCCCCCGGGGCTGCGCCACAGCGCAAGGCGACCGTCTCCTGTCAGGCCGCGTGCCAGGATCTCGCGCTCTTGAGCAAAGACATCAAGACCGTCGGGAGCCAGCAGCAGATCTCATGGTCCGACGTGCGCGCAGGGGTGAACGCGATTGTCTCGAGCGGTGACTACAAGACCCACTTCTCGAGGAGCCAGCAAGAGGTGTTCGAGAAGCTGCAGAAGCTCAACGCCAAGGAGTCAGGGTTGCCTGGCCGATTCGATGCCTGGCAGGACGTTCAAAAGCTGCTGGCTCAGGATGCGGGTCCTTCGCCGGTCGCCGTGAACCAGCTTCGACAGCGTCTGACCGCCATGAGCAACAACAACGTCTGGATGACGTCGGACAGCGATGCACTGATCAAGTTGTGCCACACCGAGCGGTTCAAGCCCGGATGGAGCAGCGATCTGATCCATCAGATGCACTGTGTGGAGCTTGCCGTGAAAGGCAATGCGCAGAACGCGCGCGGCATGCTGGCAAATCTGCTCGCCGGTCTGGACCAGATGTTTCCGCCCGCGTAGCGGTCATGCGAGCGACGCGGGCGGTGATCTCACCCTTCGCCGAGCAGCGGCGCCTGCGTCAGCTCCGCATCGACATTCATCAGCACGCTGGCCAGCGACAGCGCGCGCCACAGGTGGGGTGGCATCGCCATGATCGCTTCCGGCGACTTGGCGCTGGCCACCCAGGCGCCGATCTCGGCATGCTGTTCGATGGTCAGCAGGTGCCGGCGCCGCATGTCGTCCAAGGTTTCCATCGAGGGCCTCTCAAGGTCACGAGGCGCGAGGCCGCGCCTCCTGCGCGGATCATCGCACGGGGCATTCGGTGCGAGTGATGCGGGGTCTCGTGGTCGGACGCGGCTTGCGTCGGCACGGCATGCACCCCGGCTGACACTGACAGCTACACACCTGCTCACATCCCCGCCGTTGCCAGTTGGAACCAGTTCCATAACACTGCGCCGACGCAGGCAATGACCTGCCCACCAGGGGACGGACGATGCGCAGGATTCACTTGAAGTGGAAAGCCGCCGGCGTGGCCGCGGCGATCGGCCTGATCGGCACGCTGGCAGCGTGCGGCGGCAGCGGGAGCGGCACGGCGGATGCGCCGGCTGCCGACGCGCCGTCGGAATCGGCCGCCGCCTTCGCGCCTGCGACCGACACCACGCTGCCACTGCAGGCCGAGCGCTACGTGCTCGCCAACACCGGCAGCAACCAGTGCCTCGAAGCCGCACCCGACAACGTCGATGGCGCGCGCTTCCGCTTCGCTGACTGCAACAGCGGCACGGCCCAGGCTTTCAATGTGAGCCTGGATACTTCAGGACGCTACAAACTGTTGGCAAGCAGTGGCCGCGCGATGGATGTCGCCAGCGCTTCGGCGGCCGACGGCGCCACCGTGCAGCAGTGGCAGGACAACGGCACCGACGCGCAGCGCTTCGCGTTCAAGCGGCTCGGCGGCAACCGCTTCGCGCTGGCGAACGCCGGCAGCGGCAAGTGCATTGCGCCATCGAGCAGCACCGGCCTGCAGCAGCTCGCCTGCAAGGACGAACCCGCGCAGTCATTCACCGTTCATCCCGCGGCCAGCGGCGGCAAGGCCGGCCCGGCGGTCGGGCGCTATTCGGTGCGCTCGGTGCATTCGCAACTGTGCGTCGGCATCGAGGGTGCCAGCACCGCCGATGCCGCGCGCCTGCTGCAGGCCGCGTGCGCGAGCGACGACGCGCAGCGCTTCGATGTTGCATCGGCCGGCGGCGGCGCCTGGCGCCTGACCAATGTCCGCAGCGGCAAGTCGATCAGCGTCGCCGCATCGTCCACCGCCAACGGCGCGGCCGTGCAGCAACTCGCCGACAACGCCGGCGCGAACCAGCGCTACACCGCCACCGCGATCGGCGATGCCTTCGAGTTGAAGGCGCGACACAGCGGCAAGTGCCTCGACGTGCGCGACTTCAGCACCGCGGTCGGCGGCGTGGTGCACCAGTGGGATTGCACCCGCACCGACAACCAGCAGTGGCGCCTCGTCGCGGACGCCGGCACGACGCCGGCCAACCCGGTCGGCAAGAGCGCGAAGCGCGGCATCGCCTACGACGTGGCCACCACCGCCGACCTGAACGCGCTGTCGCCCGGCGTGTCCTGGTGGTACAACTGGTCGCCCCGGCCGAAGCTGACACCGCCGGCCGGCACCGACTTCGTGCCGATGCTGTGGAACTTCAGCTTCAACGATGCCGAGATCGAGGCGCTGCTGAAGGCCAACCCGCAGTACAAGTACCTGCTGGTGCTCAACGAGCCCAACCTGTGGGGCCAGGCGACGATGTCGCCGGCCGACACCGCGGCGGCCTGGCCGCGTGTCGAGGCGCTGGCCGCCAAGACCGGCGTCAAGATCGTCGGCCCGCAGATCACCTGGGGCAACCTGGCCGGCTTCGAGGATCCCGTCGTCTGGATGGACGCGTTCTACACCGCCTACCGCAATGCCAACGGCCAGCGCGCGCCGCGCATCGACATGCTGGCCTTCCACTGGTACGACTACGGCCTGGCCGCGCAGCTCGATCGCCTCACCAAATACGGCAAGCCGTTCTGGGTCACCGAGTTCGCGAACTGGCACACCGGCGACGGCTCGGCGCAGATCGACAGCGTGGCCAAGCAGAAGGCGCAGATGGCCGAGATGGTCGGCGTGCTGGAGAACCGCGCCGATGTCGTGCGCTACGCCTGGTTCACCGGCCGCTGGAGCAACGACGTGCACTTCTCGAGCCTGCTCGGCGCCGACGGCCAGCTCACCGAGCTGGGCAGGTACTACCTGACGCTGCCCTACAAGCCCTGAGTCGGAACTGGACTAGAGGCCCTGGGCCTCGGGCGCCACGCCAGCCGACACGTCGCGCACCGGCGGCTGGCCGTACAGCCGCGCGTACTCGCGGCTGAACTGCGACGGGCTCTGGTAGYCCACGCGGTGGCCGGCGGTCGCGACGCCCAGCCGCTCCACCACCAGCAGCCGGCGCGCCTCGTGCAGGCGCAGCTGTTTCTGGTACTGCATCGGCGTCAGCGCCGTCACCGCCTTGAAGTTGTGGTGCAGCGACGACTCGCTCATGCCGACGTGCGATGCGAGGTCTTCGATGCGCAGCGGCTCGGCGAAGTGCCGGCGCAGCCAGTCGACCGCCTTGCCGACCCGGTTGCTGCGGCTGTCGGCCGACATGATCGCGAGCAGCCGCCCGCCATCCGGCCCGGTCAGCAGCCGGTACAGGATCTCCTCCTCGACGAGCGGTGCGAGCGCCGGGATGTCGTGCGGGCTGTCGAGCAGGCGCAGCAGGCGGATCACCGCGTCCAGCAGTTCGGGTGGCGCGCGGTTCACGGTGACGCCGCGCAGGCCGTCGCCGGGCGGCGCGGCCTGCGGTGCGCGCACCCGGCGCAGCAGTTCGGTGAGCCGCACGCCGTCGATCGACATGCCGAGCCCGAGGCTGGGCGATGCCGCGCTCGCCACGGTGACGCGCGAGACGATCGGCAGGTCGACCGAGGTGACGAGGTAGTCGCCGACGCCGTAGCGGTACTCGTCGTTGCCGAGCGTCAGGATCTTCTCGCCCTGCGCCAGCAGCGCGAAGCAGGGCCACTGCGCGGCGTAGTGCGGCTGCGACGGTGACGAACAGCGGCCGAAGAACAGGTTGCCGATGGCGGTGGTGGCCTGCCCGTCGGCGGGCGCGTGGCGGGCGATCAGCGCGGCGATCTCGGCGTAGCGGTCAAGGGTCGAAACCATGCCCACGATCTTGCACGAGACGCTGCGCGTTGCCGCGCCGCGAGCGCACGATTTGCAGGATCGTGCATGAGTTCTGGAGGATCCGGCTAACAGGTCGCGGGCCGGCTGCAGGATGATGCGAGCCGTCTCACCGGAGGAAGCCCATGACCGAAGCGATCGAAATCACCACCTTCAAGCTGGCGAACTGCACCTGCGACGACTTCATCGACGCCAACGTCGAGATCGACGACTGGCTCAAGCGCCAGGCGGGATTCCGCTCGCGCCGGCTCGCGCAGTGGAACGACGGCACCGTCGTCGACATGCTGATCTGGGATTCGGCGGCACACGGCCGGGTCGCGATGGCGCGGTTGATGAACGAGATGGGCCACTCGCGCGTGCACGCGATGATCGACCAGCCGACGGTGTCGTGGAGCGTGGCGCCGGTGCGGCATCGGGTCTAGCGCTTCGCTCGTTGCCCGCAATGCATTCGTCTGTGCTGCATTTGTCTGTGAAGCCTGTTGTACCTTCGCCGGAACGATGGCGAACCTGAAGCGACACAGGCATGTGGTTCCACTTTTGTGCGCTGGTTGTCATTGCCGGTGGTTCCACGTGAACGGTGGGTCCGAAGATGTCTAGCAGTAGCAGTATCGGTAGTGCAAGCAGGATGCCGCAGGTGTCATCCACGGGTGTCAATCGCGGGAGTGATCTGAAGTACAGGGGGGGCCAGGAGGGATCGACGGATGCGGCGCGTGCGATGGCAAGGAACCGCTTTCGCGAGGTCCTGTTCGCGGACCAGCCGCCAGAAAATCCCCATGCCATCTCGTCGGCCATCTGCCGACAGGGTGCGAAGCAAATGCAAGCTCTGGAAGAGGGGCTCACCGCCGACGGCGCTGTTCAACTCAGTCACTGGGCGCGGCTTCGCTCAGAAGGCGTCACCGGTGATCGCCAGGATGCGCTGAAGGCCCTGGCAAAGGCCGCGGAGGAGTTGGCGAATGCCATTCCAGACTATTGCTCCGACGCAATGGACAAGGCGTCGTTCAATCAATGCCGCAGGCGGGTCTGGGAGCGGTGGGACGCTGTACTGGAATTGATTCAACCCCCTGGCCCGAAGGAAGATTACGAGCCGGCATTCTCGATGGTCCGTGAAGTTCGCACCCATATCGACAGCCGCGGCGGTGCGTTGATCAAGGCGGCACGAGACRCCCTCAACACCCTCGCCGAGACCGAAGCCGATCCGCGCAATGCCGGGCGATGGAAACCTTCCGAGACGCGCATCTGGCGCAACGTCGTCTCCTCGATCGCCGCAATGCAGAGGAGAGAGGCTGCGTACGACGCCAGGAAGGGGCTGGCGTTCAATGGGATGCCTCGGCTTCGCAAGGACCAGGTTGACTTTGATGCGCATCAGCCCACGTCTGCGCGTGGAGCGCGTCCATCAAAGGAGGAGAGCGACAAGAAAAGAGCGGGGTACAAGCAATGGAAAGCCGGGCTGTCTCCCGGCAAAGAGACGCCGAAAGAGCGCAAACAAGCCCACGCCGATCGCGAGCGCAAACGCGCGAATCATGGCGGAAAGCAGATGAACTCCGCCTGGGTGGTGCTGTGCGAGATGATCGATGCGAAAGAGCGCGAACTCGAACAGACCGCGCAGCAGAACTGACTCACTCCGCCCGCTGCAC
>NZ_JBFUGW010000310.1:0-6686 GCF_056402735.1 Rhizobacter sp. P3_C12 | reverse complement strand
CACCGCGTGCTCGATGCAGCGTGCCGCGGCCGCACCGGCCCGCGCATCCACCTGCCCGGTCGGTGCCGCCATCAGGTCGGCCGGCAGGCCCGGTGGTGCCAGCACCGGGATGCAGTCGGGCGGCACGTCGAATACATCGGCTGCGCGCTCGATCGCGGCCACCGCCAGGCCCCCGCCCGTCCAGGCGACGGCGCGGCGCTGCACCGCCACGTCGCCGATCACGAAGCAGCCGGCCGCCTGCGGGCCGCGGAACAGCTTCGCGATGATTTCCGGGCCGATGCCGCAGGCGTCGCCTTGCGTGATCGCGATGGGGGAGCGGATCGTCATTCGATGCGGTCTTTCAGATCAGTGATTCAGATCAAGGGACGAGGCGGCAGCTTGCCATCGCCGTACAGGTCGGCGATGCGCTCCAGCGCCTGCACGTTGGTCAGGAACAGCTGCCCATTCTCGATGCGGTGCAGCCCGCGCTGCTCCAGCTTGCGCAAGGTCTTGTTGGTGTGCACCAGCGACAGCCCGAGCGCGTCGGCGATGTGCTGCTGCGTCAGCGGGAACGGCACGCCGTTGGCGCCCGCATCGGGCAGCAGCGCCGCAGCGCGCCGGAACAGGTGCACCAGCAGCGTCGCGACGCGCTCGGCCGCGCTGCGCCGGCCCACCGACAGCAGGTTGTCGTCGACCAGCGCCTCTTCGTGCGCGGCCAGCCAGGTGACCGCGAAGCCGAGCCGCGGCGTGTGCTGGTGCAGCGACCACAGCGCGTCGCGCTCGAACACGCACAGCCAGGCCTCGCCCAGCGCCTCGACGCCGTGCACCGCGGCATCGGTCATCTTCTGCTGCACGCCGATGAAGTCGCCGGGCAGCAGGAAGTTCAGGATCTGCCGGCGGCCGTCGCTCAGCGTCTTGTAGCGGAAGGCCCAGCCCGAGAACAGCGTGAACAGCGGTGCGTCGCCCGCGCCCTCGTCGATGATGCTGGCGCCGCTGTCGCGCCGCAGCTCGCGGTGCTTCAGCGACTGGATCAGCGCCAGTTCGTCGGGCGAAGCCGGCACGAACAGCGGCAGCGCGCRCAGCGGGCACTCGCTGCACGGAACGCGCACCGCAGGGTGTGGCAGTGCTGTGTCTTTTGACATGTGTGCGGCCCTCCGCGGCCGATAGATTGGAGGTTTCGGCCTTCCCGTGAATCCTCCAGCCCCGTTGTCCGTGTACCGCCTTCTCTACCTCAGCCATCTCGCGTCCGGTCGGGACTTCTCGGTGGTGGCGCAGATTCTGCACGTGTCCCGCGAACGCAACCAGCAGCTCGGCATCACCGGCGTGCTGGTGTTCGACGGTGCGCGCTTCTGCCAGCTGATCGAGGGCCCGCGCGCGCATGTCGTCTCGCTGGCGCATCGCATCCAGGCCGATCCACGCCACACCGGCTACCGCGTGCTGTTCGAGAACGAGGACGGCAGTGCGCGCCTGCAGCCGCGCTGGCGCACCGGCTACTGCGAGCCCGACGACCTCGACGTCTTCGAGGACGTCAGCGAGCTCGGCGCAGTCGAGGCCTTGCACACCTTCCTGCAGCGCGTACCGGGCTGGGACCTGTCGTCCTGACGAGCCCCTTGTTTCGCTCGCTGCGCTGACTCCTGCGCGGGAATCTCCCCTCGAGCCGGCGAGGGCCTGCCCCTACGCTGCACAGCCAGGGTGCCTCCAGAGCAAGAAGTAGACGTGTGGCAGTTTCGTGCGGACATGACCGCACGCCAGCTCCGCTGTGCATCGGTCCCCGCGCGACTGAGGAGACAAGATTGCAACAACATCGTTCAACGCCGCGGCGAGGCTTCGCCCTGCGGTTGGGGTGGCTCGCCGCGTTGCTCGCGGCCGGCTGCGGCGGCAGCGGGCATGAGGACGCGCCGGCGACGGCATCACGCGCGCCGACCGAGGCCGCGCAGGCGGCCGACATCGACCTGCTGCCGCTGGTGAACCCGTTCGTCGGCACCAAGATCGGCAACCCGAACCCCGACAACCAGGGCACCGGCGGTGCGGTCGGCAACACCTTCCCCGGCGCGACGCTGCCGTTCGGCATGGTGCAGTACAGCCCCGACACCGGCTACGGCGAGTTCTACGGCTTCGGCGGCTACAACTACGACAAGGGMGTGATCCAGGGCATCAGCCTGGTCCACTCCAGCGGCACCGGCTGCTCGATCCAGCAGGACATCTCGATGCTGCCGATCGTGGGCAACATCGCCAGCTCGCCCGGCACCCACATCGAGGCCTACCAGGTCGGCTTCTCGCACGCCAACGAGCAGGCCGTGCCGGGCTCGTACCGCGTCGGGCTGAACAACGGCGTCAATGCCGAGCTGACCGTCACGAAGCGCACCGGCGCCGGCCGCTTCACCTGGCCGGCCACCAACGACGCGACGATGATCCTGAACATCGGCCGCAACGGCGTCGGCGCCCGCAGCGCGCAGCTGGAGATCGTCGGCACCGACTCGGTCCAGGGCTTCGTCGAGACCGGCGGCGTGTGCGGCGGCGGCGGTTACTTCGTCTACTTCCACGGCCAGTTCGACAAGCCGTTCGCGAGCTTCGGCACCTACCAGGGCGACACCGTGACGCCCGGCTCGCGCACCGCGGCGCGTGCACAGAACAACGGCGGCTGGGTCAAGTTCGCCGGCGGCGGGCAGGTGAAGCTGCGCATCGGCGTCTCGTACGTCAGCACCGCGAACGCGAAGCTGAACATGCAGGCCGAGAACCCGGCCTGGGATTTCGACGGCATCAGGAGTACGGCGCAGGCGACCTGGAACGCGACGCTCAACAAGGTGCAGGTGACAGGGGGATCGACCGACGACCGCACCAAGTTCTACAGCGCGCTGTACCACTCGCTGCTGCACCCCAACCTGTTCAGCGACGTGAACGGCCAGTACATCGGCTTCGACAACAAGACCTACACCGCGACCGGCTGGGACAAGTACGCGACCTTCTCCGGCTGGGACATCTACCRCTCGCAGGTGCAGCTGATCGGCTGGCTCGCACCGAAGGAGGCGAGCGACATGGCGCAGTCGATGGTGGTCGATGCCGAGAAGGGCGGCGGCGGCTACCCGAAGTGGCCGACCGCGAACGACGACACCTGCGTGATGGTGGGCGATGCCGGCGCGGTGATCGTCGCCAACCTGTACGCGTTCGGCGGCCGCAGCTTCGACACCGCGGCCGCGCTGCGCTACATGGAGCAGGGCGCGACGCAGCCCGGCACGCGCTCGCGCAACTGCGAGACGCGGCCGGGGCTGGCGGACTACCTGGGCCACGGCTACATCCCGATCGAGACGCCCGACCTGTGGGGCGCGGCCGCCTCGGCCGAGGAGTACGCGCTGGCCGATTCGGCGATCGCGCAGTTCGCCGCATCGCTCGGCGACACGGTCAAGCGCGACAAGTACCTGACGCAGGCGCAGATGTGGAAGCCGCTGTATTCCAACTTCAGCGGCTACCTCCACCCGCGCACCGCGGGCGGCAGCTTCAAGAGCGCCTTCACGCGCACCGATGGTGCCGGCTTCGTCGAAGGCGACTCGGCGCAGTACACCTGGATGGTGCCGCAGAACTACCGCGGCCTGTTCGACCGCATGGGCGGCAACGCGGCGGCGATCACGCGGCTCGACGAGCACTTCACGCAGCTCGACTCKGGGCCGAACAGCCCGTACGCCTTCATGGGCAACGAGCCGGAGCACGGCACGCCGTGGGCCTACAACTTCGCCGGCGCGCCGTACAAGTCGCAGGCGGTGGTGCGGCGCATCCTGACCGACCTGTACAAGACCGGGCCCGACGGCCTGACCGGCAACGACGACCTGGGCGCCACCTCGGCCTGGTACGTGTGGGGCGCGCTCGGGCTGTATCCGGAGATCCCGGGGCTCGGCGGCTTCGTGGTCGGCAGCCCGCTGTTCCCGAGCACCGCGGTGCGCATGGGCAACGGCCGCACGCTGACGATCAACGCGTCGAATGCCGGCGCGAACGGCACCTACGTGCAGAGCCTGAAGCTGAACGGCGCCACGTCGACGCGCACCTGGCTGCCGCTTGCGCAGCTCGGCGCCGACACCACGCTCGACTTCGTGCTCGGTACCGCCGCCAACACCGCCTGGGGCAGCGCCGCGGCCGATGCACCGCCCTCGTTCGATGCGCCGCGCACGACGACGAACGCGAGCGGCTTCTTCTCGGACTTCGAGGCCGGCATCGCGCAGCCCGACTGGAACGACACGGTCGACTTCCAGGCCAACGTCGGCGGCTTCTGCTGCGGGCTGAACCACATGGAGACCTCGACGCGGCGCGAGAACATCGCGCACAGCGGCACGACGGCGCTGATGTACTCGGGCAACGACACGGACGCGACGCGCTCGTTCTCGTACAACAAGGTGTTCGACGTGCGCATCCCGGTGAGCGCGGGCACCACGCTGTCGTACTGGATCTACCCGCAGAACTCGGCGCCGAACAGCGCCTTCGTCGCGGTGGACCTGATCTTCACCGACGGCAGCAGCCTGCGCGATTCGGGCGCGACCGACCAGAACGGCGTGAGGGTGCATCCGGAGTTCCAGGGCCGAGGCGGCCGGCTCGCCGGCAATACCTGGAACGAGGYGCGCTCGAACATCGGCCAGTGGGCGGCGGGACGCACGATCGCGCGCATTCTCGTGGCCTATGACCGGCCGGATGCAACCGGCACCTTCCGGGGATTCGTCGACGACATCCGCGTCGCGCCCTGATCAGGCGGGGTTGTCTATTTCGATGAACTCGTGCTCGAGGCCGAATTTCTCGGCCACGTGCGCGGCCAGCGCAGGCGCACCATAGCGCTCGCTGGCGTGGTGCCCGCACGCAAAGAAGGCCACGCCGGTTTCGCGTGCGAGGTGCGCCTGCGGCTCGGAGATCTCGCCGGTGACGTAGGCGTCGGCACCGGCGGCGATCGCCGCCTCGAAATACCCCTGGGCACCACCGGTGCACCAGGCCACGCGCCGGATTGGCCGGCCCACCCCGGGATCGACCACCACCGGCGCGCGGTTCAGCCGCAAGCTCAGCAGCGCCGTCAGCGCCGGCACCGTCAGCGGCTGCGCGGGGCTGCCGATCCAGCCCAGCTCCTGGTCGCCGAAGCGGCCGTCGGCCATGAAGTTCAACCGCACGCCGAGCTGTGCGTTGTTGCCGAACTGCGGGTGCGCGTCCAGCGGCAGGTGGTAGGCCAGCAGGTTGACCTGGGCCGCCAGCAGCYGCTCGATGCGGGCCTTCAGCCAGCCGGTGATGCGCCCGTCATGGCCTTTCCAGAACAGGCCGTGGTGCACCAGCAGCGCGTCGGCGCCCCGCTCGACCGCGGCCTCGATGAAGGCGCGGCTCGCGGTGACGCCCGAGACCAGCTTGCGCACCTCGGGTTTGCCCTCGACCTGCAGACCGTTCGGCCCATAATCGCGGAAGCGGCCCACGTCCAGCAGCGTGTTCAGGTAGGACTCGATTTCGGAGCGTGCGGCCATGACACAGGACCCTGTTGATGCGCAAGACGTGGCTGATTTTCTCCCAGGCCGTGACGGTGGCCGTGGCCGTGCTGTTCGTGGTCGCGACGCTGAAGCCGGACTGGGTGCGCCGCCAGCCCGGCAACGGCCTGCCGAGCATCGTGTCGATCAGCCAGGCGCCGTCGATCCAGCAGGTGTCGCTGCCGCCCGGCGGCAGTGCGCCGAGCTACAGCGCCGCCGCGAAGCGCGCCTCGCCGGCGGTCGTCAGCATCACCGCCAGCAAGGCGCCGGCGCGCAGCCCGCACGCCGAGGATCCGTGGTTCAAGTTCTTCTTCGGTGAACAGGGCGCGCAGCAGCGCGAGCAGCCGCAGGTGGGCCTCGGCTCCGGCGTGATCGTCTCGCCCGAGGGCTACCTGCTGACCAACAACCATGTCGTCGAAGGGGCCGACGACATCGAGGTGCAGCTGGTCGACGCGCGCCGCGCCAAGGCCAAGGTGGTCGGCAGCGACCCCGACACCGACGTCGCGGTGCTGAAGATCACGCTCGACAAGCTGCCGGTGATCGCCTTCGGCAGCGCCGAGACGCTGCAGGTGGGCGACGTGGTGCTGGCGATCGGCAACCCGTTCGGTGTCGGCCAGACAGTCACCTCGGGCATCGTCAGCGCGCTCGGCCGCAACCAGCTGGGCATCAACACCTTCGAGAACTTCATCCAGACCGATGCGGCGATCAACCCCGGCAACTCGGGCGGCGCGCTGGTCGACACCAACGGCAACCTGCTGGGCATCAACACCGCGATCTACTCGCGCAGCGGCGGCAGCCTGGGCATCGGCTTCGCGATCCCCGAGACCACCGCGCGCCAGGTGATGGAAGGGCTGATCCGCGACGGCCAGGTCACGCGCGGCTGGATCGGCGTCGAGCCGCGCGACCTGACGCCGGAGATCGCCGAGACCTTCAACCTGCCGATCAAGGAAGGCGTGCTGATCACCGGCGTGCTGCAGAACGGGCCGGCCGCGAGCGGCGGCCTGCGCCCGGGCGACGTGGTCGTGAAGGTGGCCGAGACGCCGGTGGGCAACACGGTGCAGCTGCTGGCCGCCGTGGCCGGACTGAAACCGAAGCAGAAGGCGCTGATCGGCGTGCAGCGCGGCGACAAGGCGCTGGAGATCAGCGTGATGGTGGCACAGCGGCCGCGCGGCAAGGCGGCGCCCCGCGAGGAGTGAGACCGGGGAGGTCTGACCGCGCGGTCAGACC
>NZ_JBFUGW010000309.1:0-6724 GCF_056402735.1 Rhizobacter sp. P3_C12 | reverse complement strand
GGCATGGCCGGCGGGCTGCTGCTGACCTTCGTGTCGCTGTGCGCGGTGGCGCTGGTCGGCCGCGTGACCTCCGACATGTCGACCAACCGCGTCGGCCAGCGGCTGGTGGCGCAGGTGCGCAAATCGCTCGCGCAGAAGATCCTGTCGGCGCCGATCGATGCGCTGGAGCGCTACCGCACGCACCGCCTGATGCCGGTGCTGACGCAGGACGTCGACATGATCAGCGACGCCGGCTTCGTGCTGGCGTCCACCGTGATCGCGCTGTCGATCGCACTCGGCTGCCTGGGCTACCTGGCCTGGCTGTCGCTGCCGATGTTCGGGCTGCTCGTCGTCGCGCTGGTGCTGGGTGCCGCGGTGCAGGCGGTGGTGCTGACGCGCGCCGAGGCCGGTTTCTGGCGCGCGCGCGACGGCGAGGAGCAGCTGCACAAGGCCTACCGCGGCATCAGCGAGGGCGCGAAGGAGCTGCGCATGCACCGTGGGCGGCGGGCGCGCATGCTGTCCGGGCAGATCGAGCAGACGGTGGACGGCATCCGCACGGTCAACCAGCGCGCGATCAACACCTACGTGATCGGCAGCGCGTTCGGCTCGGCGCTGTTCTTCCTGCTGATCGCGGTGATCCTCGGCTGGGCCGCGGCGAGCACGGTGGCGCCGGCGGTGCTGAGCGGCTTCGTGCTGGTGCTGCTGTTCCTGAAGGGGCCGATCGACCAGCTGGTCGGCGTGCTGCCGAACATCGGCCGCGCGAAGGTGGCGTTCCAGCGCATCGGCGACCTGTCGCTGCGTTTCGCGACGCCCGAACCCTTCCTGCACCTGCACCTGGACCGGCCCGTAGGCGAGGGGGCGTTTGCCGATTCGATCGAGCTGCGCGGGGTGCGCTATGCGTTCGATGCGCCGGAGGGCGGTGGCGAGGCCTTCGTGCTCGGCCCGATCGACCTGGTGCTGCGCCGCGGCGAGCTGGTCTTCATCGTCGGCGACAACGGCTCGGGCAAGACGACGCTGATCAAGCTGCTGCTCGGGCTGTATGCGCCGCAGCAGGGCGAGCTGCGGCTCGACGGCAAACCGGTGACCGATGCGACGCGCGACGACTACCGGCAGCTGTTCACGACGGTGTTCTCCGATTTCTACCTGTTCCAGGACCTGGCGGGCGAGGGCGGGGCGCCGCAGCCGCTGCCGGAGGCGGCGCAGCCCTACCTGGAGCGGCTGGAGATCGCGCACAAGGTGTCGGTGCGCGACGGCGCGTTCAGCACCATCGACCTGTCGACCGGCCAGCGCAAGCGGCTGGCGCTGGTGCATGCGTGGCTCGAAGGCCGGCCGGTGCTGGTGTTCGACGAATGGGCGGCCGACCAGGATCCGGCCTTTCGCCACCTGTTCTACACCGAGCTGCTGCCGGAGCTGCGCGCGAAGGGGCACCTGGTGGTCGTGATCTCGCACGACGACCGGTATTTTCATGTGGCGGATCGGGTGGTGCGGATGGGGGCGGGGAGGGTGGAAGAGGAGGCCGTGGCGATCGCGGCGTGATAGCGTTCGATCGGAGCGTGCATCATTGCGTTCGCAAATCTGATCAACGGGAGAACTGCCATGAAACACCAGGGAAGCTGCCACTGCGGCAACGTCGCCTTTGAAGTCGAAGGCGAGATCAAGAGCGCAATGTCTTGYAACTGCTCCATGTGTCAACGAAAGGGCTCGCTGCTTTGGTTCGTGCCCAGAGACTCGCTTAAGGTCTCCACCCCGGAGGACGCCTCTCGCGTCTACTTGTTCAACAAGCACCTGCTGAAGCACCGCTTCTGCCCTGCCTGCGGCATCCACCCCTATGCGGAAGGCAAGGATCCAAAGGGCAACGACATGGCTGCGATCAATATCCGATGCCTGGAAGGTATCGATCTCGCATCTGTTCCGGTCACACACTTCGATGGGCGATCGAGGTGACGCTAGCGCAGTCGTTCGATCGGGAAGGCATGTCGCCATGAGGAGTCCCTCCATCTGCCCGGTGTGCCAGTCGCGCAAACTCGTCGACGGGCGGATCCTTGCTGATGGGTCAGAAAGCGGTTCTGCCGAGAAGTTCTTCCCGAGCGGGCTGCGCTTCCTGTTGCTGAGGCGATCCGTGCGTTTGACAGGCAGGGACGCTTTCAGAGCTTGCACGGAGTGCGGGCACGTCTGGAACCAGCTCGATGCCACGGCGTTGCGGGAACTGGTCGAGCACGGAGCGTCGGAAGGACTGAAGCGAAAGCTCCAGATCCGAGAATGATGTCCAGGAAGTGGGAGTTCGGCGTTTCAGACGTTGATGAAGGACGACGTGCAACTGATCAAGAATCTCTTTGGCAAGAAGAAGAGCACGCCCGCGGCGAGGCTGTCCGAGCCGGCGCAGCCCGCCAAGCCCGCCTTGACGCCACAGGCGTGGCTGCTGGAGTTGTTCAAGCGCCATGGGTTGGCTTCGACCGTCCACAATGATTGGGTGCTTCCCGGTGGCGAGCTGCCGGCGGTCCGTGGCACGCCATCAACTCATTTCACGTGCTGCCGTCCTCGCTCTGGCATCGCCATGATCCCGAGCAGGTCCTGACCGAGGTGTGGACCGTCGCGGGGCGACGGTTCAGCGCATTCATCGGCAACGTCGGCACTCGAAGTTCGGCTGGCATCACGCCGTCGATTCCGGCAGGCTTGATGCCCGTCCTGGAGACGGCAATCCGGAGCGAGCCCCTCGAGCCCGACCTGCACTGGTTCCGCTTCTACGTGGGGCACGTGAATGGCGAGTTCATTTTCGAGGCCTTGAAGGACAACGAGCCGTGGCTGGCGGGCGTGAGTGCGCTGACGTCGTGCGAATGGACGCGTTGCGACGGGTTCTACGGCGCGCGGCTGTTCATGGTGTTGCGTGAGATGGTCGGCGAGGTGCAGCTGCCGGTCTGACTTGTGTAAGACAGCACTACGCGCGATTGCTCGGCGGCGAAGTCACCGTGATGAACTTCTTTGGAGGCAACGAGGGCAATGCGTTGCCGCCCGGGTCTACCGCGGCAGCCGCAGACAAGGTCCGGTTCGCTGAACTTCGAGTTGGCGATCAAGCCATCCTCGGAAACGATCTGCCAGAAGGCCAGGCCGTATCCATGCAGGGCTTCAACGTCGCGCTGCACAGCCCCGGCGCGGCGGAGGCCCGTCGCATTTTTGCTGGCCTGTCGGAGGGCGGAAAAGTGACGGCACCTCTTGCACCAGTCGATTGGGCGGCCCTGTTCGGCATGGTGACTGACCGCTTTGGTGTCCCGTGGCTCGTCCTCGCGCTCGGAGAATGACCTCATGGATAACGTTCGAAGGTTCTTTGCACGCTATGAGGAAGGCGCCAACAGCTTCGACCCGGAGTGGATGAGCTCTCTCTACATGGCCGAGTTCATGGCGGGCGATCCGCATGGTGTTTCGTGCGGCAAGAATGATGACAGCCTCAAGGCMTCCTTCTCCCAGCGAAAAGCCTTCTTCGAGCAGATCGGGTTCCGGCGAGCCAAAGTGCTGAACATTGATGCCACACCGCTCGACGGGAGGTACACGATGGCAAAGATTCACTGGCAGATGACATTCGAGAAAGACCCCGGGTCCGGCCCCAAAGCCGCATTCTGGATTTCGCACGAGGATGAGCAGGCCGTCATGCGCGACGCTGGCCTCATCCCGGCAGCCGGCTGATACAGGGGTTCGGCCGACTTCATGGCTCCGACCAATGAGACCCGAGCAGCGTTCGTCCGGTCGACTCGGCAATCTGCCTGGATACGGCGGCACTGTGGACGGCCCGGCTGAGGGTCACGGCGCCCACCAATGCAGCCAAAGCAGCGCAAGCCGAGGCTGAATCTCGCGGAACCCCTGGAGAACGTGGCCCCGCGACAATGGCCTCGGCCACCTCGTGCAGGCCTGCTTCGAAGGCGGCGCGCGACGCATCATCCGAGCGAGCCACCTCGGGCGAAAGACTCTGCAGCGTGCAGCTTTCGGAAAGGTCGCAAGTGCGTTTGAATCCAAGGTAGAACCTGACGAACTCGGGCCACCATGCTTTCGCATGCGTGGCTTGGAAGTGGAGCACGCCCTCCTTGAGTTCCTTCATGCCCTGGGTGACCGCCTCGCGAAAAGCCGACGACTTCGAATCGAAGTGCACGTAAAACGCGCCCGAGGTGACCCCCGCCTCTTTCGCCAAGCCGTCGACTCCGATGCCGCCGAAGCCGTTGCGACGAAAGCCGCGCGCTGCGGCATCCACGATGCGTCTTCGTGTCAGCACCTTTTGCTCGGCTCTCGACATGGGCTTCCTCTCGGTCGGCGGGCCCTCATTTTACGCGTTGGAGAAACGATCGTTATGTGCCTTCAACGCCGGGGTTCTTGGGCAGCCGCGCCAAGCTTCTCGTACTCGTGCGGCTGCAGAGTTGCGGGGCACTCCGGATTTGCAAGGCGGGATTTGCGCCGCTGTCCGAGTCAGCCGTTCGAAGCGGCCTTGCCGAGCTCGGCGTTTGTCATCGCTTTTCCGGCGGTCCCCCATGCGCCGTCAACTGCGTGCACAACGTTGACCCAGATGAATTCCTTTGCCAGCCTGCCGCCCGAGGCCTCATGGACGATCTGAGTGGCTTCCTCCACGTAGCCCATCTGAATCTCGCGGGTTGCGAAGGCAAACGACGGAACCTTCCATTCAATGAAGGCGACCCGTGCCTCCTTGGATCCAGAGAAGGTGTGCTCTTGAGGCACCACGTTGATGGAGCCGATGACGTTGGGCGTCATGACCTTGTTCCCGGTGAGGCCGTGCCATTTGAGCATGGCGTCGGACAAGCGAGCGAACGTGGCCTTTTCGGCGCCCTTGGGAAGGACGCCTTCCGTGACGGTAAAGGTGAGAGGCATGACACGACTCCGGGAACTGGGTTGAGCCTGCAACGCTGGCGGCAGGCACGACCGTCAACATAACGATCGTGATTTAAGAATACATAACGATCGTGATTCTGTCAAACGAAAGTCAATCAGGCCTGCTCTGTTGGCGGGAACTCAGGATAGCGAGGCAGTTGGTCTGCGACATGCAGCCAAGGCAGTCGCTTGGACTCCCAGTAGTGAAAAGTGGGCGGGACCAAGCTTGGTTCATCCAGGCTACCGATCGTGAGATCGATGAGCCCTGGGATGTACTCTGCCGTGAAGCAGATCTGCGTGCCGCAATGAGAACAGAAGCCGCGCTTGGCACCCGGCGATGATTCGTAGATGGCGGGTGGCTCGGCAAGAAAGGAGACCTGTTGAAGCTCGTACATGGCCCAGGCGACTGTGGGTGCCGCATTCATCGTGCACTTCGGGATGAGACACTTCACTCGATGAGCCAGACGTTCTCGATCGACCCGCTGCATTCAGATGCCTTTGATCCGTTCGCCGCCTACCTCACCGATCATGTCGCCGACAACGGCCGCGACGGGATGCCGCTGTTCCAGCCGCTGGCCCGGGCGGAGTCGCGCTTCGACGGCGAACGGGCGCGGGCCTTTCGGGACGCACTCGACGTGCCCCTGTTCGAGCCAGGATGGCGACGTGCTTGGGTGGCGCGCCTCGCCGACGGCCGCATCATCGGCCACATTGATCTGCGCGCCCGGGCTGAAGCCCATGCGACGCACCGCTGCATTCTGGGCATGGGCGTTGACCGCGCACGGCGCGGCACGGGCGTCGGCGCCGGACTTCTGGCGCATGCACGCGATTGGGCGACGTCGCAGGCGGCGCTCGACTGGATCGACTTGCAGGTTCTGTCGTCCAACGATCCGGCGATCCGCCTCTATCAGCGCTCGGGTTTCATCGACACTGGAGAGCTCGTCGACTTGTTTCGCATCGAGGGACGGTCGATGGGATTCCGATCGATGGCGCTGAGGCTGGTGCGCGACGGCCTTTGAGCTGGGCCGTTCTCTGGCGAACGGAACGGCACACGCAGCCAGGCGGCCAGCGAACGGCCCACCTGCAAGGCATTGTCCTGTGCCGGCGTGGTGAACAACTGCATCACGCCGTCGTCGCATTCGAGCTGGAGCATGGCGAGCCGCGGCGTGGCGTCGGTGCCTCGGACAATGGACAGCCGGACCGCCGAGAAGGCCTTCACTTTCTGGATTTCTCGCCGGCCGGTGCGGTCGCTTCGATGGACCGCGAGGCGCACCTTGTCGATCTGGAAGTAGGCATCCGTGCGACGATTGATCCGATGCAGGAACACAGCCAACCCCAGGGCCACCAGCAAAAAAACGCCTCCTAAAATGCGATCCTGTTCGAGCCGCGACGACAGGCACAAAACGCCGGCCGCCACAGTCATGACCAGATTGGCGATGACGAACAAGGCATTCAACAAGCCAAAACGGGCCGATGGCGCGTGCAATCGAGCCATGTTGGCGGCGGAGAATGACAAGTGAGCGTACATCGAGGTCGGGCGTTGTTTGCGGGGCGCTTGCCTGTCTCTAGACATGAAGGATACCCAATGGTCTTCGTTGCGATCACGTCCGCGGGTTTGGCAGAAGCTCTTCGCCGGGCAGCCGACGACGACGCAATCTGGTGCGGCAGTGAGGAAGGCTTGTGGCGGACTGAGTCCGGGCGACGCGCGCACTGCCGAGTTGTAGACTTCCAAACATGCTTGAAGCCGCTGCGTCCGTCGTTGCCTGTCCGTCTTGTGAACAGTTTGTGGACGGGCTGTATTGCGATGCATGCGGTTGTGGCTTCGTCCGTGAAGACTCGCTGATGGCGAGCAGTCGGAAGTTGGCTAAGGTCCGTCACCTCT
>NZ_JBFUGW010000308.1:0-6728 GCF_056402735.1 Rhizobacter sp. P3_C12 | reverse complement strand
ACTCATCGCCACTGTTTGACCACAACGAACGAAGTGAGTGGAGGGAGTTTGGCGATGCACCCACGGAACCGAGCTTCTTCGTGGAGTCGTCGCCCCCCGGGGGCGACGACCGCCTCGGCATGAGCCCCCAGCCCATTCCCTCACCCCCCGCGCGACGCGCAGCAGCAGCCAATCAGAACGCCGAGCAAGACCCTCCATCACTGACGTCCAGGCAGCCAGACAGCTGCGGCTGATTCCGTACCTTCCCCCACTCGGCCGCCAGCGGATCCGATTGCTTGTCGTCCGCCGACAACCCGCGGATCAGCGACGCCGCCGTGCAGATGTAGGGCTGCGCCAGGTTGCGCCCGTACACGCCCGATTCGAACTGCGACTGGAAGCGCGACTGCAACGCCTCGCGCGTGATGCCCAGGATGTCGAGGTTGTTGAACTGCCCCGCGCCCAGCACCAGGTTCGCACCCTGGAACGTGATCACGTAGCCGGTCGGCGAGGTCAGCGTCCCCTGCGTGATCGCGTAGCTGCCTTCCGGGCTGGTCGGCGTCGCCGTCGTCGCGAGCGCGCCGGCCAGCGCCGTCGCGGCGGTGTCGCCGTCCTGCAGGCCGGTCACCGTGTACGTCAGCGGCGGGATCGCGCCGGCCGGCCCGTTCGCCGGCGTCGCGGCCACGTTGACCGTCGGCTGCGTCGGCAACAGCACCTGCTGCCCGGTCTGCGGCAGCGCGATGCCCGACACCGAGCAGGTCCCGGTGTCGCCGAACGCGCAGCCGTAGTAGCGGATCGCGCCCGAATCGGCCGCCAGGCCGGTCACCGACGGCGCCCACACGCTCCAGCGCGTGCCGGCCGACAGCGTCGCACCGGTGCCGAAGATCACCTGCGTCGGCGACACGATGTCCAGCCGGCCGACCTCGTTGTCCATCGAGATCGAACGGTTCAGCGTGATGCTGCCGGCCGCCTGCAGCAGCGCACTCGCGCCGCCCTGGCTGTCGGTGATCGCGAGCGTCGAGAACCCCGCGCCCGCCGCATCGAACGATGCCGCGCTCGCCGCATCCACCACCAGGTTGCCCGCGGTCACCACCGACAGCGAGCCCGGCGGATCGAAGGCCAGCGTGCCGATCTGGTTCTGCGCATTCGAGAGCGTCACGCTGTTGCCGCCGCTGCCCTGGATCACCAGCGTCTGCACGCTGATCGGCCCGGTTTGCGTCACCGCGCCGCTGCTCATCAGCCCGAGCGTGYCGACCGAGTTCTGGCCGCCCAGCACGATGCCGGCCGAGCCGTTGCCCTGGTTCTGCAGCGTCAGCGACACCGCGTCGTGGTTCGCCAGCGCGCCGCCATCGAGAGTGATCTGCCCGACATGCCCCGCCGAACCGACGACGATGCCCTTGCCGGCCGTCACGCCGCCGACGTTGTCGCTCGCCGGCTGCAGCCAGCTCGCGTCGACATAGAACTCGTCGCCCGGCTGCGCCGCCGCCTGCGCGCGCGGGCCATTCGGCGCGCGCACCCCCGCACCGCCGCCGGTGTCGGCGAGGCCGATCCGGATCGCGATGTCGGTCTGCTCGGTCAACCCGCCGTTCGCATCCACGCCCAGCGGCCGGAAGTTCACATACCCGGTCGTGCGGATGAACGGGTTGAACGAGGTGCCGAGGTCGAGCGCCGTGCCGCCGCCGCTCTCGCCGCCGATCACGACGTTGGCGCCGGTCGAACCCGGCGTGCCGTCGCTCGGGCCGCTGTCGATGTGCAGGCCGTTGCTCTCGCCGGCGTTGTACTGCACGCCGATGCCGCCGCTGGCGTTGGCCGCCTGCCCGGCCAGCGTGATCGTGCCGGTGGAGTTCTCGGCGCCGGCGATCGACAGGTTGCTGTAGCGCAAGCCGATCGCCGGACTCGTCTCGACCAGCGCGAAATTCGCATCGTCGCCGCGCCCCGCCAGCCGCACCGAGCCGGTGCCGGCCGAGAGGTTCAGCGTGCCGATGTCCAGCCCGACGGCCTGCCCGCCGGCATTGCTGATGYGCGTCGCGATGCCGCGCAGGTCGATCGTGCCGGCCTCGGTGGTCAGCGTGCCGCTGCTGATCTGCAGGCCCGAGCCCGCGCCGGCCGTGCCGAGCACGCTGATGTCGTTCGCGGTGATGTCGGTGCCGAAGATCGCGACGCCCGATTCGAAGGTGCCCGTGCCGCCGGCACCGCGGATCACGACGTTGCCGGCGGTGCCGGTCGTGCCGCGCGTGTCGATGCTGCTGCTGTTCAGCGCGACGCCGGCGATCTGGCCGTTGCCGCGCGCGAAGCCGCTGCCCGGCAGCGCGCCGCCGCTCACCAGCAGGCTGCCGCCGCCGGTGGACAGGGCGGCCCCATTGATGCTGATGTTGCCGCTGCCATTGCCGAGGGCGTCGCTCAGCAGGTTGATGTCCATCGGGCCGGCGCCCTTCACGGTGATCGAACTGCCGGTGCCGAGCACGACGCTGTCGCGTGCCCGCAGCGTCAGGATGGTCGCTACGGTACCGGCGCTGCGCACGATGGCGGCGTTGTCGGCCAGCGTGATGTTGCCGGTCGTGGTGCCGATGTTGCCGGAGTCGGTCAAGATCTCCATGCTGGTGCCGACGTCGAGTGCAGCCGAGAGGGTGTCCGCGCGGATGTTGGCGCCCGGAGCGGTCGGGGTGAACGTGCCGTCGGTGGTGGTGGCGCCGTTGGTCGAGATCGTCACGTCGGATGCGTTCAGCACCCAGGTACCGGTCTGGCCGCCCGCCGCGCGGGGGCCCGAGTCGACCGTGCCCTGGCTGATCAGGGCGCCCGAGGTGCTGTCGGTCAGGCTGAGTGCCATCGCGAGGCCCGAGGTCTGGATGCCGCCGCCGTTGCCGCCGTTGATGCCGCCGCGCGCATGCAGCGTGCCGTACATCTCGAGCACGCCGAACTCGGTGCGCGGCAGGCCGGTCGGCGAGGCGGACACCATGCGGTTGAGCAGGGCCTCCATCGTGATCGACCCGCCATCGCCGGTGCCGGTCGCATCGGCGCTGACGAGGGTGTTGCTGGTGACCACCAGCGAGCCGGTGTCGGAGCCGCCGACCGACACACTGCCGCCGCCGGTGGCGCCGTCGGCGGTGATGAGGGTCGAGCCGGTGGGAGCCGCCGCGCTCGGTGCCGCGCTTGCAGAAGGGCGGCCGGGCCGCGCCGCGGCGGCGGCCGGGATGAGGCCCATGTCGTTCAGCGCGATGTCGCGCCCGCGGAGCGTGATGCTCCCGCCGAGGCCGACGGTGCTGCTGGCGTCGAGCACGGCGCCGTTCAGGACCAGCTGCGAGGCGGCATCGCTGCCGGCGTCGATGTAGATCGTGCCGCCCGCGCCGGTCGTGCTGTCGGTGCTGACGGTGCCCTGGATCGTGATCGTCTCGCTGCGCGGGACGCCTTCCGTGGCGGCCCCGCCGATGCGGATCGCACCGCCGCTGGCCAGCGTCTGCGAGTTGAGGCCCAGCAGCACGCCGCCGCTGCGCTGGGCCGGCGTGTCGGTCGCCACCTGGATGAAGCCGCTGGTGGTCACCGGCGTCAGCGTCGCGGTCTCGACGGAGGTCAGCGTGATCGAGCCGCGCGGCGCGCTGATCGTGCCCGACTGCTCGACGCCGTCGCGCGCGATCAGCAGGATCGAGCCGCCTGCGCCCGCCTGGATCTGCGGCACCAGCGGGTTGTCGGGGGCCAGCACCTGCACGCTCTGCCCACCGGTCGGCCCGACCGTGCTCTCGAAGTTGATGTTGCCGCCGTTGATGAAGCCGGCGTAGTTGTTGGCCGTCATGTCGGCCGACAGGTCGAGCGTGGTCGCCACCAGCGAACCGACGTTCACCTGCGCCGTCGGCCCGAACACGATGCCGGTCGGGTTGACGAGGAACACCCGGCCGTTGGCACTGATGCCGCCGTAGATCTCGCTGGCCTGGATGCCGTTGGCATTGCCGGTCACGCGGTTGATCAGGATGCTCTGCGCGTTCGGCTGCGTGAAGTTGACCCTGGCGCTGCTGCCGACGCTGAAGCTCTCCCACTCGACCAATGCGCGGTTGGTGGCGCTCGCGTTCTGCGTGACGGCGAGCGTCGGGTTGGCGCCGCCGGTGGCCGTGCCGACGGTGGCATTGATCTGCGCGCCGCCGGGCTTGACGACCGGCAGCTGCGTGACGGCCGGCGCAGCAAAGGCCGGCCCGCCGAGCGCAAGCGCAGCGGCCAGCGCGACCGGCAGCAAACGGGGTTCGAAGCGGGCGGGAGACGAGAGGGAGCGGGTTGCCATGATGGGGATCCTCAGAATGCGTGCTGCAGCTCGACCAGGAAGCGGGTGCGCTTGTCGTCGGCTTCGGAGGTGACGGGCTCGTCGCCACGCCGCGCGACGGCGGCCTTCAGCGTGAAGAGCTCGGGGTTGGTGTACTGCACGCCCAGGCCGGAGCCGTGCAGGTTCAGCGTGTTCGGCCGGCCGTCGTCGTCCGGGCGCTTGAAGCGTTTGCCGTGGCCGGCGTCGTAGAACACGAAGCCGGTCCACTGCGGGTCGATCCACAGCCGCAGCTCGGTGTTCAGCACCGCGGCCTCGTCCGACGAACCTTCGGCCGACGGGTAGGCGCGCACGCCGCGCGCGCCGCCGAGCGTCATCTTCTCGGCGTTGTCGAGGTTCTTGCTCGCGAACTGGCCGACCAGCCCGACGAACAGCGACACCCGCGGTACCACGGCCTGCAGCCGGTTGACCTGCAGGCCGAGCTTGCGGAAGCTGCCCTGCGTCGCGCGGTCACCGAGCGTGGCGTCGTAGTTGCGATAGTCGTCGCTCTCGATGTCGAGCTTGCCGAACTGCAGCGAGAGGTTGCCGCCGGTGAAGCCGCCGCCGGCGAACGCGTCGCGGTTCTCGAACGACAGGCCGAACTCGCCGCCGCGCACCTTCTTCTCGGTGGTAGCGCCGAACTCGTCGACCAGCTTCTTGCTCGTCAAGGCGACGCGGCCGACCAGGTTGCGGTCGCGCGTGCGGATGAAGGGGTACGACAGCGACACATCGGCGACGTTGGCCGAGCCGACCGCGCCGGCACCGGCGAAATCCTGCCCCAGCTCGTACTCGACGCGCGAGATGCCGGCCCCCAGCCGCCACGCGGTCGAGCCGAGCGGAATTTCGTAGCCGAGCCGGCCGACCAGCGTGCCCTTGCCGCTGGAGACGGAGGCGCGCAGGTCGAGGTTGTCGCCCGAGCCGGTCGGGTTGTTCCAGCGCAGCAGCGCGCCGGCGCGGTAGCGGCCGGTCGTCTCGGAGCCGTAGTTGTCGGCATCGACGCTCGCGTCCCAGCCGCGGCGTGCCTCGGTCTGCACCGCGATCGCGTAGCGGCCTTCGTCGCCGGTGGGCAGCAGCGTCGACTTGGCGCCGACGCCGGGCCAGTCGTTCAGCGTGTACATCGCGCGGTCGAGCGCCAGCACGTCGAGCGGCTCGTCCTTCGCGATGCCGTTGCGCTCCAGCACCGCGGTGATCTTCTGCGGCGAGATCGGCGGCTTGTCGGGGCTCTCGACCGTCACGCGGACGATGCGTGGTTCGACGATCGCGATCTGCAGCACGCCTTGCGCGAGATCCTGCGTCGGGAAGCCGACGCCGACCAGGCCGTAGCCGCGCTCCTCGTAGAAGCGGCGCAGCGCGACCGCGACCACCGCGAGGTCGGTGGCGACGATCTCGCGGTTCAGCCAGGGCTTGACGACCTGCTGCAGCTCGGCTTCGGGCACCGCCTTGGTGGGGGTGAAGCGGACCGCGGTGATCGTGAACCTGACGACCGGCTTCGCCGCAGCGGCGCGCGGCGCGGAGGCGGCATCGGCGGCCTGTGGCGCGTTGCGCAGCGCGGGGGCTTCGGTCTGGCCGTGGGAGATCAGCGGGAATGCCAGGGCCAGCGCCATCGGCAGCGTGCGCAGAGGGAAGTGGATCATGTTCGTTCTCATCGCGCGGCCACAGCGTTGAACACCTGGAGGCGTCCATTCCCGATGACGTTGAAGGGGGCCCAGAAGAACGGATGCGCGAAGCGGCGGTTCTTCTGCACCTCGAGTTCGGCCTGCTGCATCGCGCCCATCAGGTCGCGGCCGCCGGCCAGTTCGCGGTACAGCCGGGTCATCAGCAGGTCGGTGGATTCATCGGCCACCGGCCACAGCGACGCGACGATGCTGTTCGCGCCGGCCGACAGGATCGAGTGCGTGAAGCCGACGATCTCGTCGCCGCGCGCGACCTTGCCGAGCCCGCTCTCGCAGGCAGACAGCGTCATCAGGCGCACGCCGTCGAGCTTCAGGTTGTAGATGTCGCGCGCCTCCAGCAGCCCGGGCTCGCTGGGGGTGGAGGCCAGCAGCACGCGCGAGAACAGCGGGTCGGCCTCGTCGAGCTCGGCGTGCGCCGCGATGTGCACGACACTGGCCGACGCGGCGCCTTCCTTGAAGCGCTGCTTGGTGGCCTCCTGCTGCACGAAGACCTCGCTGCGGCCGAACTGCTGGGCCACCTTCTGCACCTCGCGCTCGGCGCCGGGCAGCGGCGGCACGTCGCGGTCGGTGGCCGGGTTGCCGAAGCCGAGCAGAGACGAGGCCTGCGCGTTGCCGCGCGCGAGCAGCTTCGAGCCCACTGCGGCCGACGGCCACACCGCCAGCGCGCTGCGCTCGACCAGGAAGCCGCGGCCGTCGTGCAGCGCCTGGAACGGCAGGTAGTGCAGCGGGCCGTGCGGCACGACGAACAGCCGGCGCGAGTCACCGAGGTCGATGCCCGACAGCAGCGACTTGTAGAG
>NZ_JBFUGW010000307.1:0-6759 GCF_056402735.1 Rhizobacter sp. P3_C12 | reverse complement strand
GACATCGACCGCATCGAGCTCGGCGCCGCACCGCGCGGCCGGCCATCGGCCGCGCCGGCGGCGCAGCCCGAAACCGAAGGAAGCGTGGTGTCGCCGCTGCGCCGCTACGCGCTGGCCGCGGCCGCCTGCGCCGTGACCGCGCTGGTCACGCACGGGCTGGTGCCGTACTTCGACCTCGCGAACATCGTGATGGTGTTCCTGCTGTCGGTGGTCTGCGTCGCGGTCGGGCTGGGGCGCGGCCCGGCGGTGCTGGCGGCGTTCGTCAACGTCGCGGCCTTCGACTACTTCTTCGTCGTGCCGCGGCTGTCGTTCGCGGTGTCCGACGCGCAATACCTGCTGACCTTCGCGATCATGCTGATCGTCGGGCTGGTGACCGGGCAGCTGACCGCCGGCCTGCGCTTCCAGGCGCGCGTCGCGACGCACCGCGAGGCCCGCTCGCGCGCGCTCTTCGAGGCCGCCCGCGACCTGTCGAACACGCTGACGCGGGAGCACGCGGTCGAGGTGGCGCAAGCCGTCATCGCGCGCGAGTTCCGCGCCGGCGTCGCCGTCTTCGGGCTCGACCTCGACGAGCGGCTGCAACCGCCGCAGCCGTTCGCCGCCGGGCTCGACCAGGGCACCGCGCAGTGGGTGCTCGACCACCACCAGCCGGCCGGGCTCGGCACCGACACGCTGCCCGGCAGCGCCTGGCTCTACCTGCCGCTGAAGGCGACGATGCGCTCGCGCGGCGTGCTGGCGGTGCAGCCGCAGCAGCCGCGCCTGCTGCTGGTGCCGGAGCAGCGCCGCCAGCTGGAGACCTTCGCCGCGCTGGCGGCGATGGCGCTGGAGCGGGTGCACTACATCGAGGTCGCGCAGCACGCGACGGTGCAGATGGAATCCGAGCGGCTGCGCAATTCGCTGCTCGCGGCGCTGTCGCACGACCTGCGCACGCCGCTGGCCGCGCTGGTCGCCACCGCCGAGCTGCTGGCCGCGAGCCAGCCGCCGCTGTCGCCGCGCCAGCGCGAGCTCGCCGCCGGGCTTGGCGACAAGTCGCGCCGCCTCGCCGACATGGTGACCAACCTGCTCGACATGGCGCGCATCCAGAGCGGCGAGATCCGGCTGCGCATCGAGTGGCAGTCGGTCGAGGAGCTGATCGGCGGGGCGGTGGCCGCCTCGCACGACGCGCTCGGCGCGCGGCCGCTCGCGATCCACATCGAGCCCGGCGTGTCGCTGGTGGAATGCGATGCGGTGCTGATCGAGCGCGTGCTGGTCAACCTGCTGGAGAACGCCGGCAAGTACACGCCACCCGAGGCGCCGGTCGAGATCCTCGCGCGGGCAGAGGGCGGCGAGCTGCTCGTCAGCGTGCGCGACCACGGCCCCGGCGTCGCGCCCGGCCAGGAGGAGCGGATCTTCGAGAAGTTCACCCGCGGCCAGGCCGAATCGGCGACGCCGGGCGTCGGCCTGGGGCTCGCGATCTGCCGCGCCATCGTCGAGGCGCACCGCGGGCGCATCCGCGTCGAGCCCGCGTCCGCGCAGCGGCCGGGGCCGGGCGCGACCTTCACCTTCAGCCTGCCGCTCGGTGCGCCGCCGGCACTCGACCAGGAGACCTGATGTCCACCCCGCTGCCAACCGCCCTGGTGCTCGAGGACGAGCGCGAGATCCGCCAGTTCGTCCGCCTCTCGCTGGAGGGCGAGGGCTGGCAGGTGTTCGAGGCCGGCACCGTGAAGCAGGGCCTGATCGAAGCCGGCACGCGGCGGCCCGACCTGGTGATCGCCGACCTCGGCCTGCCCGACGGCGACGGCATCGACTTCATCCGCCAGCTGCGCACCTGGTCGGGTGTGCCGGTCATCGTGCTGTCGGCACGCACGCAGGAGAGCGAGAAGGTGGCAGCGCTCGATGCCGGGGCCGACGACTTCATCACCAAGCCGTTCGGCACGGCCGAGCTGCTGGCGCGCACGCGCGCCAACCTGCGCCGCATGCGGGCCGGGCGGGCACCGGCCGACGCGGTGTTCCGCTTCGGCGATGTCGAGGTCGACCAGGCGGCGCGCCTGGTGCGCCGGCGCGGCGCCGAGGTGCACCTGACGCCGATCGAGTACCGCCTGCTCGGCGTGCTGATCGGCAACGCCGGCCGGGTGCTGACGCACCCCTACCTGCTGCGCGAGGTGTGGGGGCCGGGGCATGCGCAGAGCACGCACTACCTGCGCGTCTACATGGGCAACCTGCGGCAGAAGCTCGAGGACGACTCGGCGCAGCCGCGCCACATCCTCACCGAGACGGGGGTCGGCTACCGCCTGCTGGTGGAGTGAACCGGTGGGCCGACCTGCGTGCACTGACCCGCGTCCGCAGGGAGCGTCACGACGAAGCGGCTGCCGCAGCCGAGCCCGTCGCTGTGGGCTTCGACCCGGCCGCCGTGGGCGTGGGTCAGTTCGCGCACCACCGCGAGGCCGAGCCCGAGGCCGTCGCGGTTGAATTTCACCGCGTGCTCTTCCTGGACGAACGGGTCGAAGACCTGCAGCAGCGCCTGCGGTGCGATGCCGATGCCGTCGTCGCTGACGGTGAAGACGATGCTGCTGCCGTGGCGCGCCACTGCCAGCCCGATCGCGCCGCCGCAAGGCGTGTACTTCGACGCGTTGCCGACCAGGTTGCCGAGGATCTGCGCCAGCCGGGTGTCGTCCGCCCGCATCTGCCCGATGGACGACGGCATCGCAAGCTGCAGCGTCTGCTGCCGCGCGAGCACCGCAATGCGGCAGCCGTCGAGCACGTCCTGGATCACCTCGGCGATCTGCACGTCGTCCAGCACCAGCCTCAGCTTGCCGGTGTTGACGCGCGACACGTCGAGCAGGTCGTCGATCACGCGCGCCATGCGGGTGGTCTGCCGCCCGACGATCGCCAGCAGCTGCGGCGCTCGCTCGGCGGGCATGCGCGCCAACAATGTGGCCGTGGTGCACAGCGTCATCAACGGGGTGCGCAACTCGTGCGCGACCAGGGCCAACTGCTCGGTCTGGCGCTGGTTCAGCCGCTCGGCGTCGCGTTGTGCGGCCTGCGCCTGGGAGAGGGCACGCTGCAACTCGGCATTCGCCTGGCGCAGGCAGGCCAGCACGGCGTGCGTTGACGGCGCCCTGTCGACGCGGCGTGCCGCAGGCGTGCGAAACGGCAGGGCGATCGAAATCATCGGGTGGATCACGGTGGGCAGCACTCCTCGGAGTGCGGACTCTGCATGGCCGGCTCCGCCGCGTCTGTGCGTTGCCGAACACCGGCGCGGGCATGCCCCCTGATTTGTCCGATACCGCACAGACCGACGCTTTCCGCGCCTATAGTCTCCGCACTGGGCGGCACGGGGCGCGAGGCCGGCTCGACGCCAGCTCCGGCACCAGCATCCGATGGAGCTGCGCACAGTGCACCCTTCCCCCGAACCCCTGCAGAACCACCTGCTCGCCGCCCTGCCCGAGCCGGAGCGCAACCGTTGGCTGCCGCAGCTCGAATGGGTCGAATTGACCCTCGGGCAGGTGCTGTACGAGCCTGGCCGCACGCTGAGCCACGTGTATTTCCCGACCACCGCCATCGTGTCGCTTCTCTACGTGATGGAGAACGGCGCGTCGGCCGAGATCGCGGTGGTGGGCAACGAGGGCATCGTCGGCATCTCGCTGTTCATGGGCGGCGAATCGACGACCAGCCGCGCCGTCGTGCAAAGCGCCGGCGCGGGCTACCGGATGAGCTCGCGCACCATCAAGGAAGAGTTCAACCGCGCGCCGGTGCTGCACCTGCTGCTGCGCTACACGCAGGCGCTGATCACGCAGATGGCGCAGACGGCGGTGTGCAACCGCCACCATTCGCTGGACCAGCAGCTGTGCCGCTGGCTGCTGCTCAGCCTGGACCGCCTGCGCGGCAGCGAGCTGACGATGACGCAGGAACTGATCGCCAACATGCTGGGCGTGCGGCGCGAGGGCGTCACCGAGGCGGCGTCGAAGCTTCAGAAGGCCGGGCTGATCCGCTATGCGCGCGGGCGCATCGAGGTGCTGGACCGGCCGGGGCTGGAGGCACGCACCTGCGAGTGCTATGCGGTGGTCAAGAAGGAATACGACCGCCTGCTGCCCGAACCTGCCGTCGCCTGACTGCGTGCGCTGGCAGACGGTCGCGCGCCGGCGGGCGCGCCACACTGCGGCATGACCTTCATCGACAACCATCTGCTCGCCCCGCTTTCCGGGGCGGGGCGAAAGCGCCTGCTCGACATCGGCGAGGTCGTCCCGCTGGTGCTGGCCGAGGCGCTGAGCGAACCCGGTGAGCCGACGACGCATGTCTACTTTCCGATGCAGGGCTTCATCTCGCTGATCTCGCGCGTCGACCGGCACCCGGGGCTGGAGGTGGGCATGGTCGGGCGGGAGGGGATGCTGGGCGTGCACGTCGCGCTGGGGGCCTCGGTGTCGCCGCTGCATGCGGTGGTGCAGGGCCCGGGCACGGCCTGGCGCATCGGGGTGTTGCCGTTTCGCCGCGAGCTGGCACGCAATGCCGCCTTGGAGCGCAGCGTGGACCGCTACGTGCACGTGCTGATGGTGCAGCTGGCGGCATCGGCGGCCTGCCTGCGCTTCCACCTGATCGGGCCGCGCCTGGCGCGCTGGCTGCTGATGAGCCAGGACCGCGCGCAGGCGGACCACTTCCACATGACGCAAGAGTTCCTCGCCTACATGCTGGGCGTGCGGCGCGTGGGCATCACCGCCGCGGCCGGCGTGCTGCAGCGTGCCGGGCTGATCGACTACCACCGCGGCGAGCTGCAGGTGACCGACCGCGCCGGGCTGGAGGCCGCAGCCTGCAGCTGCTATGCCGCCGACTGCCGCGCCMGTGCCGAGGCGGCCTGATCCGCCCGTCGCTCAGCGCTTGCGCTGACGGTCGGCGGCCGCCGGTGCGACCGCCGGCAGCGCGAGCGCCGGCGTTCCCGGCGCGACGGGTGCCTGCGCCTGCTTGGGCTTCTTCACTTCCTTGTTGCCGTGCTTGCGGGTCTTGGTCATGGTCGTCTCCTCAACGGGCCTTGGCCACGCCGTCTTCGTTGGACAGGATCACCTCGACGCGGCGGTTCATCTGCCGGCCTGCCGAGGTGTCGTTGGTCGCCACCGGATAGGCCTCGCCGTAGCCGCGCGTCATCAGCCGCTGCGCGGTGATGCCCTGGTCGATCAACGCCGTCCGCAAGGCTTCGGCGCGTCGCGTCGACAACTCGAAGTTGCCGGTCTCGGTGCCGCGGCTGTCGGTGAAGCCTTCGATCATCGCGGTGCGCTTCGGGTGCTGGCGCATGAAGTCCGCCAGCTTGTTCAGCGTGCGGGCGCCGCCGGGACTCAGGGCGGCCCGGTTCGAATCGAACAGCACGTCGCCGAGCGTCAGCACGTCGCCGCGGTCGGTCGGCTTCGAGCCGAGCTCCTTCAGCTGCAGCGCGAGCGCGTCGGCGCGCGCCTTGTCCTGCTGCGCATTCGCAGTGGCGGCGGCGAGCTCCATGCCCTTGTCCTGCGTCGCCTGCCGGGCCGTCGCGACATCGCGTGCCGCCTTGCTGTCGACGCCGGCGGCCTTGGCATCGGCCGCGGCCTTGTCCCAGGTGCGGGCGCTGATGGCTTCGCGCGCGATCGCCACGCGCTGCTGTGCCAGGTAGGCGTGGTGGTCGACGCTGCGCAGCGTCTCGCCGCGGGTGCGCGACGCTTCGGCGCTGGTCAGCGCGTMGCGGGCCAGTGTCATCTCCGGTGCGGCGAACTCATTCGCCTTCGGGTCGGTCTCCAGCTGCTGGTAGCTGGCGCGTGCGCGGTCGAGCGCGGCGTTCGGCGCGGGCACGGTGCTRCAACCCATCAGCACGGCGGCGAGCGCGCTGACGGTGAGGATCGGGTGGATGGCGTGGTTCATGGGGTACCTCCGGTGGACGCGGCCTTGCGGGCTGCATCGGCTGCCTGGCTGGACTTGGCGGTCTGCATCTTGCGAACGGCGAGTTGTGCGTCGAGCTGGCTCTCGTCGGCGAGCTGCTTCGCGAGCACGTAGTCCTTGTCGGCCAGGGCCTTCTTCGCCCCGGCGAGCTTGTCGGCGGCCAGGCGGGTTTCGGTGGGTGCGTAGGCCGGGGCGCCGGTGGCATCGGCGCTGTCGACCGCGGCCTTCGCGGCGGCCATCTGTTCGGTGGGCGGCGGTCCGGACGCGCAGCCTGCGACGGCGAGCGCCGCGAGCGCCAGGAAGGCCAGGCGTGGCAAATGAACGAGTCTCATGGGAGAACTCCTTTGAAGTGGGAAGGGGGAGGGGACGGGAGCGGGTGGACTGCGACGACCATGGCAGACGCTGCGCACGCCGTCTGTCTGCCAGCGCACGCAGCCCGTGGGTGATATCCATCACCCAAGACCCCTCGCCGTCGCCGCGCGACATGCTTTTCCGGCGATCGGGCGGGCTGGCGATGAGAACAATTCACTCTCATCGCAACCCCTCCATGACGCACCATGCACGTCGCCCGCCCCTCCGCCGACCTGTCGGCCCGTTCCCTTCCGAAGCCTGCCACCACGCCATCGGCAGGAGCTGCCAGTGGATTCGGTTCCAGCCTGAAGCCGGCAGCCACTCCGGCGGCAGAGGCTGCCGAGGCAGCACCGGCCGCTGCCGCACCAGTGCCGCCGAAGCCCGACCTGGCGAGCTCGCTCTCGACGGTGTCGCTCGCCGCCGCCGCCACGCCGCGCCAGACCGCCTGAGATGGAGCACGCAGCTTCGATCGGCGCGGGCGCTTCCGCGGCGCATGCCGCGCCGGCCACGACTTCGGCCGCGCCGCCGGCCCGGGCC
>NZ_JBFUGW010000306.1:0-6767 GCF_056402735.1 Rhizobacter sp. P3_C12 | reverse complement strand
CTGCCCTGGCTGTCGGCGGTGTAGATGCGAACCACCCGGCCCAGCGCGTCGTACTCGGTGCGCGACAAGCCCACGTCGGCGCTACCCGTGCTCGTCGACGAGCCGCTGTCCAGAAAGTACGGCTGCGTCTGCAGCACCACCTGGCCCAGGTCGCCGTACTCGGTGTCGGTGACGATCAGCCGGTTCGTGCCGCCAAGCTGCGCAGACCACGGCCGATCAGTTCAGCACGACCATCGGTGTAGCGTCGCGAGCCTCGCAATCAGTGCCTCTGAACGAATCCACCTTTGGCTTCGGATGTTGACGCATCCAACTCCCTGACAAAGCTGTCACGAATCTTCTGCAGCGATTCGGCCGCATTGGTCGCATACCCTGATTCCAGAGCATTTGCCAAATGCTTGGCAACGTCCGCCAAGATGGTGCCCCACGCACGCTCTTCTTGAATATTCATCGTTTCACGGTACATGCCGACTTTCATGGAGCAGTGAATTTTCTTCTCTGCGATCCACACTCGCAGCATTTCAACTGCGTCTTCGTCGCGCATAGCGGCTTCGGGAATCGGACGTTCATTCATCATCATTTCCTCAGTTGCTAGGAGGGGGAGTGATACCCCTGTTGTCCCATTTCTTGGGTGCGACCTCGTTGCGCTTGTTATCAAGCTCATCGACACCACCGCGATCATTGATCGCTTGCTGCTCCTTGGTACGACGAGTATCTCGGTCGCCTTTCGGATAAGTATCAACCACTTCGGCACCCTCCCGGTCACGGCCGTCTGACTTGTCTCGCTTGCGTTGGTCCATATCGTCCGTCGAACCAACATAGTCCTTTCCAGAACTGGTTTTATCGCCCTTGACACAATAGATGCAACCCTTCTCATTGCCTGCCTCGGTCGACAACCCGTCGGCCGCTTGTTCAGGCGAGTCACCCACAGACAATACCGCATCAACCATCTTCCACAGCACTGATCCGTTCTCGGCCTCCTTGTGGACGTACTCGCGAATGCCGCCAACCACTCTCGTGGTTTTGGCGGCCCCTGCGTTCAGGCCTTGTTGGAACGACTTTTGAGCTGGCGTGCCGGGTGCGGCCATCAGCACGAACGTCGGCGGCCCCGCTCTGAAGAGACCTCCCATGCACGACGACGTGCAGGTCAGGTTCGGTGCGGGAAGCGTCGGAACCGCAGTTCCGGTGATGTTCACCTGCTCCATCACGTACGCCTCAGGGTCCCAGGTCTTGTCGGGGAAATCGCCCCAGCCGCTCGGGTCAACGCGCGCCAGCGGGTCATTTCTTGCGTAGCTGTAGCGGTTGTAGGCCTGCAACTCGTTGGGGTCGGTCACCAACTTGTCAGGCGACAGGAAGCGCCCGATCGTCGCGTCGTACAGTCGCCCGTTCATGTGCGTGAGCCCGATATCGTCGAGCTGCTCGTGGCCGGTGAAGCCTCGGTCGGTGCCGCTGTTGACGGCCGAGCTCCAGTCGATGACGAGCGTGCCGGCGGCGTCGTAGTTGCCGTTCGCGAAGCGGCGCTTGCCGAACGGGTCATACGCATCGCGGGCCGTCACGTCACCGTTGTGATCCGTCGTTGCCGCGACGCTGCCCAGGTGATCCTTGTGCCAGTACTCCAGCTTCACCGCGCTCAGGCTCGACTGCACGGGTGGTGCGGTTTGCGTGGATCCGAGCACCGGCAGCGCTCCAGTCGAGACCAACACCCCGAGGCTCTGGCCGCCTGCGCTCAGGTAGTGACGGTTGCTCGTGACCGTTGGGTTCGCCGCGCTCGGGCTTGTCGGTGAATTGACCTCGCTCTCGAAGGCCAATCCGCCGGTGTTGTCCGGGTGCAGGTACCACGTGGTGCGCGTGCCGGCATTGGTGCCATTCGGAATCGTCCGCACCTCGCGGATGCGCGCATGGTCCTCGTCGTAGCTCCACACGTAGCTCGGCCCGCCCGCCGGGCCTTGCACACCCGCCTGACTGTCCGGCAGGTTGAAGCCGGTGTAGGTGATGCCGCGATATTTGCCCGCTGTTGCGCTCGCGATGTTCCCGTTCGCGTCGAAGCCGTAGGTGTTGGCTGCTGCCCCTTCGATGCTCTGGACCGCATGCGGCCGCACCGCGTTCGCCCCCTGCGCGCCGTAGCTGTACGCCCCCACATCGCTCTTGTAGAGGATGCTGCCCAGCGCGTTGTATTGCAGGCTCACTGTGCGCACCAGGCCGCTGATCGCAGGCGCAGCCACCGTGTAGCGCTGCAGCCGGCCGAGCGCGTCGTGCTCGAAGTTCTCCGTCACCGCGCCTGTGCTGCCATCCCCGTTCGCATCGTTGCGGTTCGTCAGCCGGCCCAGGCTGTCCCACACGTAGCCGTGGTTCAGCACGGTGCTTGCACCCGCCTTGCCCGACACCAGCCCGCTGGCCCGGCCGGTGAAGGCCTCGTAGGCCGAGGTGCTCACCACCGCATTGCTGTACTTCTGCTGCTCCAGCCGGTCCCACGCGTTGTAGCCCTGCGCCTGCCACAGCACCGTGCCCGCCGGCAGCGCGATGCTCGCACCTGGCGTGCCGCCCGGAGTCGCCGGCAACGGGTTCACCGTTACCGCCGTCGCGAGCAACACCGTGCCGAGGAACCCCTTCGGCGTGTACCCGTAGTTCACCGTCAGCCCGGTCGGCCACGTCTGCGTCGCCTGCCGGCCATTCGCGTCGTAGCTCAGCGCGCTCGCAAAGCTCGGCCCGTTCGCCACGGTCGTGCGGTTGCTGATGAGTCGGCCCAGGCTGTCGTACACCCACTGCTGGCTCATGTCGGTGCTGGCGCTGGTCGCGCACAGCTTGCCGATGCCCATCGCGCAGTTGTCGTAGGTCCAGGTGCTGCTGTACTCCGGCTCCGTGCGCAGCGTCATCCGCCCGAGCACGTCGTATTGCATCGTCGTCTGCCCGCCACGCTGCGCCTGCAGCGGGTTCTGCTGCCTCACCACCTGGCCCAGCGCGTCGTAGCGGTACTCGATCACCCCGGCATCCGGGTCGGTCAGCTTGAGCTTGTTGCCCCGCACGTCGTAGACGATCTGCACCGTGTTCTGCAGCGCATCCTTCGTCGCCACCAGGTTGCCGAACGCGTCGTGCTGGTGAACGATCTGCGCGCCCAGCGGGTCGGTGATGCGGATCGTGCGTCCTTCGACGTTCTTCTCCTCGGTGCGCACCTGCCCGCGGTCATCGGTCGACACCACCACCAGCGCGCCGTACACCGAGGTCGTCACTCGCGCCCGGCGGCTGCCGCGGTTGCCGAAGCTCACGCTGGGCTGGCTGCCCTGGCTGTCGGCGGTGTAGATGCGAACCACCCGGCCCAGCGCGTCGTACTCGGTGCGCGACAAGCCCACGTCGGCGCTACCCGTGCTCGTCGACGAGCCGCTGTCCAGAAAGTACGGCTGCGTCTGCAGCACCACCTGGCCCAGGTCGCCGTACTCGGTGTCGGTGACGATCAGCCGGTTCGTGCCGCCGGGTTGCGTGGATCCGTCGAAGGCCTCGCTCACCTGCCGCAGCGCGCGGCCAGCTCTGTCCACGTACTTGCGGGTGAACGGTCCGTTCTTGACGCCCTCTGCACCGCTCGCGTCGCGCGGCTCCACGTGCGTGAACATCATCGCGTCGGCGGGGATCTCGGCCGCGCTCGGGCTCGGGCAGCTCGGGCTGTTGGTCGACGTGTCGCCTGCCGCGTTCACCCGGCCCGCGATGTAGCAATACGCCGTGATCACCCGCGTGCCATCCGCATGGATCTCGCGCGTCGCGCGTCCCGCATCGTCGTACTCCCAACGCGTGGTCAACCCGTTTGCGTCCGTCTTGCTCAGCACGGTGCCGAAGCGCGGGTCCACCGTCTGCGTTTCCTCCTGCTGCAATGCGTTCTTGCTGCTGCTCGGTGCCGTCCACCGGGGCACGATGGCGCTGATGCCGGCGACGGTCACCGTCTGCGCGCCATAGGTCGTCGTGGCGGAGCGTGGCGCGAACAGCGCATCGCCGCTCGCGCCGGTGCAGTTCTGCTGCGTCACCCCGGTGCGGTTGCCGGCATCGTCGTAGATGTACTTCTTCACCACGCACTGCTGCACGTCGCCGAGCTCGGTCGTCTCGGTGTCCACCAAGCCATCGGGCAAGTAGGTGAAGTTCTTCGTGCGGGCGTAGCTGAACGGGTTGTCCACGCCTGTCACAGGTGGCAACTGGGCTTGTGCATGGGCGGAGCTCACCGCCACCCACACGATTGCTGCGAACAGGTTCTTCTTCACAGGCAGGTCCCCTTCACGATGGCCTTGCTCGTCGTCTGGGTGCCGAACGCGTTCTTCACGCTGAAGTTCACCGTGCGAGCGGTGCATCGGTCGTAGATCCACTGGAAGGTGCAACTCCCCGGTGACGCAGCCACACTGCCGCCCAGCGTGCAGGTGCTCGTGCCGGGTGTGCCCGCGTCGCTCTGGGTCACCGCGGTGATCGCCTGCGCGGCGCTGTACGGGTTGGCCACCGTCAGCGTGATCGTCGTGTAGGTGGTCGTCGACGTCGCGGTCGTGCTCAGATTGAACAGCGCACCGGGGATCGTCTGCACCGTGCCGCTGGCCGTGGTCGAGCCATTCACCGTCGCGCCCACCGTGCTCGCCGTCTGGTTGAAGCTTGTCAGGCTGCCGGTGGCCAGCTGAACCGTCATGGTGCACGCCAGGCCAGGCGTCACATTGGTACAGCTGTTGCCCACCACACTCAACACGCCAGGCAARCCAGACAAGCCCGACAGCGCCATCGGCACGTTGCCGTCGTTGCGCCACGCGATCACGTTCTGCGGCACCGCCGAGTTCTGGTTCACCGTGCCATAGCTCAGGTTGCCGCCGACAAGCGTCGCAACCGAGCCTGTCAACGTGCCCGAGACCGGGGCCGATGCYGCACCCAAGGTTCCGCCAGTCGCCACCAGCGTCTGCGCACCTTGCGCGCCGATGTTGCCGCCCGTGCTCATCGACACCGTCACCACGCAAGTGCCGCCCGCATCGACCGTGCAGCTGCCCGGTGCCACGCTGTACACGCCGCTGAGGCCCGACATCGCCAGCGTCACCGCCTGGTTGCCGCTGTTGGTGAAGCTCACCGTGCCGGAGGCTGCACCGCCACCCTTCGTGGCGCTCAACGCACCTGCGCCGTTGCCGGTGACCGAGATCGCCGAGCCGTACAACGTGCCCGCCACCGAGGCAGACACCGCACCGGTCGTGCCGCCGGTGGCCGTCAGGATCTGGCCGCCTTGCGCGCCTATCGCGCCAGCCGTCGTCATCGACACCGTCACCGCACAGCTGCCGCCCGCAGGCGCCACGCAGCTTGCCGGGCTCACCGAGTACGGTGCGCTCAAGCCCGACATCGTGAGCGTCGCCGCCTGGTTGCCGCTGTTCGTGAAGGTGACCGTGCCGCTTCCTGCTGCACCGCTCTTCTGCGCTGTCAGGCTCGCTGCGCCATTGCCGGTCACCGCGATCACCGACTGCAGGCCGGTGCCGTTCAGCGCGGCAGACAGCGTCCCCGCGCCCGTGCCGATGCTCACGCTGCCGCTGCGTGCGGCATTGGCCGTCGGCTGGAAGCGCACCGTGACCGAGCAGCTGCCACCCACCGGCAGCGAGTTGCCGCAGGTCGTSGAGACGAACCCGAAGTCGGTGCCGCTGACCGAGGAGGCCGCGGGCACTGCCACGCTCAGCGGGCCGACACCGGTGTTCGTCAGCATCGCGTTCTGCATCGATGCGCTGCCGACTGCAACATCACCGAAGGCCAGCGCCGACAGGCTGCCCGACGGCGCCTGGCCTGTGCCGGACAGCACCACGCTCTTGACGCCCAGCTCGGTGTTGAKGTTCAACCCGCCMGTGCGTGCACCAGCTGCAGTCGGGATGAAGCTCACGCTCACCGTGCACGACGCACCCGCCGGCAGTGTCGTGCCGCATGTCGTGCCCGAGAAGCTGAACTCGCTGCCCGACGCCGACGACACCGCCGCGGCGGTCGGCATCGTGATGTTGATCGCCACGCCGCCGGTGTTGCTCAGCAGCGCCGTGGCGCCGCTGCTCTGCCCGATCTGCGTGGCCGTGAAGACCGGCACGCTCAGCGTGGCCGTCGGCGGCGTGCCGCGCGTCGCGGTCGCATTCGGCGCCGTGCCGGCACTCGCACCGATGGCCGCCAGACTGTTCGGCACGCTGCGCTCCTGCGTCGAGCGCTGCACGCCACCCAGCACCCAGTTGTCGTCCGCGATGTTGTTGAGGGCGTAGTCGTGCTTCGTTGTCGCGGTGATGCTCTGTGCGACGTTCCCCGCGGCCGTCCCGGTGGTCACGGCCACCACCTCCTTCGGGTCCCCGTTCTCGTTGTAGCGCGTCGTCACGGTCGTGCCGGGCAGCACATCGCCGTTCAACTCCCGCGCGCTTTTGCTGCTCTGGAACAGGTACGGCCGCTGCAGCCGCACCGTGGCCGGCACCGGGCATGGCGCCGCGACGGTCGCGGCCGCTTCGGCCGTGGGCGACGCCGAGGCATCGCAGTAGATGTTGGCCTCGCTTGCCAACAGCACCGGCGATGTCTGGTTCAGCGAGCCGCGCCAGCTCTGCGTGCGCGCGGGCTGCCCGATGTAGGGGTATGACAGCGCRACCTGCGTCGACTGCGACAAGACGCTGCCGTCCGCTGCCGGCCGCTGGCTGCGCACCTCGCGGAAGCCGCGCGGGCCGCGGCCGTCGTGTGCTGCCTTGAAGCCGCGGTAGCCGAACTCTTCGGACACCGTGCCGCTGCCGACACCACTGTCGCGGTCGACGGTCGCGACCACG
>NZ_JBFUGW010000305.1:0-6774 GCF_056402735.1 Rhizobacter sp. P3_C12 | reverse complement strand
GTGATGGTCTGGCTCGGCTGACCGCTCTGGCTGTAGACGACGCTGGTCAGCCGGCCTTCCAGGTCATAGGTGTAGGTCTCGGTGACGCCACGGCTGTCGGTGCGGGTCTTCAGACGCCGCGCCGCGTCGTAGGTGATGTTGGTGATACCGGTGTCCGGGCTGATCAGCTGCGTCGCATCGCCAAAACCGTTGCGCGGGTACTGCGTGACCAGGTTGCGCGGGTCGGTCACCTTSGTCGGSCGKCCWCCKCCGTCRTACTCGATCACGGTCTTGCCGTTCTTCGGGTCGGTCAGATCCTTCACACGGTAGTGCGGGTCGTAGCCCACACGCGTCTGGATGTTCAGGCCGCCCGGATCGCGGGTGATCTTGGTGACGTTTCCTTCGGCGTCGTATTCATAGGCGCGGACTGGCGTTGGCGACACCGGCGGAGGCGGGATATCGGCGTGGCATGGGACAGCAGGCAGAAGCAGGCAGGTCGCAACAGCAAAGACCCCTGCGTGGGTCGTCGTGTTCATCGTCGGATTTCAGTAGGTGGTTGAGCATTCGCGCTGCCACACCCTCTCGAGGGGACTGCCTGGCAAGCGCACTGCGCGCATTGAAGCGCCGAGCTGGAGCGACGACAAGCATGGTCTGCATCGATGACATGCACCGACAAAGCCCGTATCTGCGCGCGCCCGCGCAAATACAAAATCAGTGTGCAGAAACGATGGAGGCTTCGTGCCAAACGAGCCTCGGCGGGACTGGATGAAAAAAGACCGAAAATAGCGGCCCGCCCCGCTCGTCGGACCCTTTCCCCTCTCTCGAAGACCCCAGATGGCCACCATCCTCCAGAACCTGCCCCTCGGGCAGAAAGTCGGCATCGCCTTCTCCGGCGGCCTGGACACCAGCGCCGCGCTGCACTGGATGAAGCTCAAGGGCGCCTTGCCCTATGCCTACACTGCCAACCTCGGCCAGCCCGACGAGCCCGACTACGACGAGATCCCGCGCAAGGCGATGCAGTACGGCGCCGAGAAGGCCCGCCTGGTCGATTGCCGGCTGCAGCTGGCCAATGAAGGCATCGCCGCGCTGCAGGCCGGCGCCTTCCACATCTCCACCGCCGGCATCACCTACTTCAACACCACGCCGCTCGGCCGCGCGGTCACCGGCACGATGCTGGTCGCCGCGATGAAGGAGGACGACGTCAACATCTGGGGCGACGGCAKCACCTTCAAGGGCAACGACATCGAGCGCTTCTACCGCTACGGCCTGCTGACCAACCCGAACCTGAAGATCTACAAGCCCTGGCTCGACCAGCTGTTCATCGACGAGCTGGGCGGCCGCGCCGAGATGTCGGCCTTCATGACGAAGGCCGGCTTCGGCTACAAGATGTCGGCCGAGAAGGCCTACTCCACCGACTCCAACATGCTCGGCGCCACGCACGAGGCGAAGGACCTGGAGCACCTGAACAGCGGCATCCGCATCGTCAACCCGATCATGGGCGTGGCCTTCTGGCGCGACGACGTGGCGGTGAAGGCCGAGGAGGTCACGGTGCGCTTCGAAGAGGGCCGCCCGGTCGCGTTGAACGGGCAGGGCTTCACCGACCCGGTGGCGCTGTTCCTCGAGGCCAACCGCATCGGCGGCCGCCACGGCCTGGGCATGAGCGACCAGATCGAGAACCGCATCATCGAGGCCAAGAGCCGCGGCATCTACGAGGCGCCGGGCCTCGCGCTGCTGCACATCGCCTACGAGCGCCTCGTGACCGGCATCCACAACGAGGACACCATCGAGCAGTACCGCATGAACGGCCTGAAGCTCGGCCGGCTGCTGTACCAGGGCCGCTGGTTCGACCCGCAGGCCATCATGCTGCGCGAGACCGCGCAGCGCTGGGTGGCGCGCGCCGTCACCGGCGAGGTGACGGTGGAGCTGCGCCGCGGCAACGACTACTCGATCCTCAACACCGAGAGCCCGAACCTGACCTACGCGCCGGAGCGGCTGTCGATGGAGAAGGTCGAGAATGCGCCGTTCTCGCCGCTGGACCGCATCGGCCAGCTGACGATGCGCAACCTCGACATCGCCGACACGCGCGAGAAGCTGATGGTGTATGCGCAGGCGGGGTTGCTGACGTCGGCGGGTGGATCTGCGCTGCCGCAGCTGAAGGACGACGCGGCCAAGTGACGAGGTGATGGAGGTGATGGCCGCCTACAGCCGGTAGCGGCTGCCTCCGATCGACGCGCCGCGAAGCCGCATCGATCATCGCTGAAGAGACGGCCCCAGGGCGGGGCCGTCGCATCTTCACGAGGAATCGCATGAACCGCATCACCACGCTCATCCCGCTCGCCGTCCTCACTGCCTTCGTCGCCGCCGGCTGCAGTTCCACGCCGAGCAACCTGCAGACCGCCACCGGCGACACGCGCCCGCAGCCGGTCATCGTGCAGGTGCCGGTCGAGATCTCGACGCCCGCGCTGGAATCCGGCTGCTGGGCCCAGTTCTACGGCGAACGCAATTTCAAGGGCGAGGTGGCGACGCTGGTCGGCCCGGTCTCGCTCGAGAGCGCCGACAAGATGAACGGCCGGCAGCTCAAGAAGGAGATCGACAGCCTGGTGACCGGCCCGAAGGCCACGCTGCGCGTCTACGAGCACGCCATGTTCAAGGATCGCTCCATCGCCTTCGGCCCCAACAGCCGCGAAGGTGGCTTGATCACCAAGCTCGGCGTCGGCGGCCACATCCAGTCGCTGCAGCTCGAATGCACCAGCTGATTCAGGCGGCATGCGCCGCTTGAGGGTCGGCCGGCGCGGCAACCTTCGTGAACCGCGCTGCCCCAAGCAACCCGCCGGCTGCCGCGAACAGGGCACCGATCAGGAACGCGAGGTGGTAGCCGGCGGTCAATGCGGCCTTCGGGTCCACGCCGGCTGACACCAGCCCACCGGTGTGCGCCGCAGCCAGGCTGGCCAGCACCGCCAGCCCGAGCGCGCCGCCCATCATGAACGAGGTGTTGACGATGCCCGAGGCCAGCCCCGAATCCTGCTGCTGCACCTCGCTCATCRCCGCCAGCAGCAGCGGGTTGAACGCGACGCCGGCACCGACGCCCAGCAGCAGCATGCTCGGCAGCACGTCGATCCAGAAGCTGCCGTCGACCGGTGCGCGTGCGAACAGCGCCAGCCCCAGCGCGGCCACCAGCAGCCCGCCGGCCAGCGGCTTCTTCAGCCCGAAGCGCATCACCAGCTTGGCCGACAGCCCGAGCGAGAACGCCGCCATGATCAGGTTGGACGGCAGGAACGCGAGCCCGACCTGCATCGGCGTGTAGCCGAGCACCAGCTGCAGGTACAGCGCCGAGATGAAGAACCACGCGAACATGCCGGCCGCCCACAGCACGCCGACGATGTTGGCGGTCGACAGATTGCGCAGGCGGAACAGCGACAGCGGCACCAGCGGCTCGGCCACGCGCGACTCGATCGCGAAGAACGCGCCCAGCAGCACGACGGCGGCGCCCAGCAGGCCGAGCGTCTGCGCCGACAGCCAACCCGCCTCGTTGCCGTTGACGATGGCGTACACCGCCAGCATCAGCGCGATGGTGATCGTCGCCGCGCCGGCCACATCGAGCTTCGCGCCATGCGCCGCCGGCGGCGTGGCCGGCAGCAGCACCCCGCACAGGGCCGCCACCGCGATGCCGATCGGCAGGTTGACGAGGAAGATCCAGTGCCAGCTCAGCGCGCCAGTCAGCAACCCGCCGAGCAGCACGCCGATGCTGCCGCCGCCGGCGCAGACGAAGCCGTAGACGCCCATCGCCTTCGCGCGCTCGGCCGGCTCGGTGAAAAGATTCATGATCAGCGACAGCGAGATCGCCGACACCACCGCGCCGGCCAGCCCCTGCACCGCGCGCGCGACGATCAGCACCCCCTGCGATTGCGCGAGACCGCAGGCCAGYGACGCGAGCGTGAAGCCGGCGATGCCGAGCAGGAACAGCCGGCGCTGGCCGTACAGGTCGCCGAGYCGGCCGCCCAGCAGCAGGAAGCCGCCGAAGGTCAGCATGTAGGCGTTGACCACCCACACCAGCGAGGTCTCCGAGAAGCCGAGGTCGCTGCGGATCGACGGCAGCGCGACGTTCACGATGGTCGTGTCCAGCACGATCATCAGCACGCCCAGGCACAGTACGGCGAGCGCCAGCCAGCGCTTGCGGGTGTCGAGGTGGCGGTGGGGCATCGGGAAATCCTCCGTCGTCGGGCCAAAAGCCGCCATTCTCGTCGCAGCGAACCGACACACCCCCCCAACAGGGGGGGCGCACCGCGCGCGACCGCATCGCGCCCGCTCGCTAGACTTCGCCGTTCATGCGCCGGGGAGGCGTTTCACTTCAGAAGATCCAGACCACATGAAACGGGCCACATTCCTGCTCAAGCTCTGTTACTGCCTGAACCTGTTCGGGCTCTTGCTGCCGATCGCGCTGGCGCGCCTCGGCGGCCTGCCGGCCTTCGGGGATGCGGCGGAAGCGGCCGCGGCGCTGCTCTCCGGGCTGATCGCGCTGGTGTTGCTGGTCGCCGGCCTGTACCGCATCGGCCTCGTCGCGCGCGTGCCCGGCACGCTGGACGCCTGGCCGGCCACCGGCCTGCCCGAGGCGCTGCAACGCGCCGGTTCGGTGGGCCTGCATGCCGGCGCGGTGATCGGCGTCGCGAGCCTGCTGGTGCGCCCGTGGCTGCATGGCGTCGATGCGGTGCCGGCCGTGCAGGTGCTGGCGATGGCCGGCGGCATCGGCCTGATCGGCCTGGTGCTGTTCGAGTTCGGCCGGTTGATGTCGTTCGAGCAGCGCGCGCGCGAAGAGCTGTCGCCGCAGCGTCTGCGCCCGTCCCCGGCGATCGAGGGCCATTCGAGCCTCGACCGGCGCAAGCACTGAGGCGCCGGGGCGGCGATGGCTCAACTGGATGTCGGCGATCGCCTCGCGTCGGGCTTCGTCGGCGTGGTTGTCGGTGCGGTGATCGGTGCGGCCGTGGCCTGGTGGCTGGGCGTGTACCACGCGGCGATCGACGTGCCCGACCTGCGGCCGGTGTTCGTGCGCTGGATCGGCGGCACGGCGCTCGGCTTCGGCCTGGTCGGGTTCCTGTTCGGCCCGGTCGTCGGCACCCTGCTCGGCGAGGTCATCACCTTGCTGTTCCGGCTCGAGGACCGGCGCTACACCGAGTCTCCGATCGGCATCTCGGTGCTGGTGATCCTCGTGCTCGGCGTGTGGTACTACGTCAAGTACCACTGAGGCGCATCAGGCCGGCAGCGCCTTCAGTGCTTCCAGCGTCGCGAGGCAGGCGCCGGCCACTTCGGCGCCCTTCTTGACGAAGTGCTCGCTGAAGAACTGCCGGTGCTCCGCATGCTCGTGGAAGTGCCGCGGTGTCAGCACGGCGGAGAACACCGGCACGCCGGTGTCCAGCTGCACCCGCATCAGGCCGTCGATCACCGCGGCGCTGACGAACTCATGCCGGTAGATGCCGCCATCGACGACGAGCGCACAGCCGACGATCGCGTCATACCGGCCGCTGCGCGCGAGCTTCTGCGCATGCAGCGGGATCTCGAACGCGCCGGGCACGTCGAACGCATCGATGCCGTCGGTCGGGATCCGTCGTCGCTCGAACTCGTCGAGCAACCCGCGGCGGGCCCGTTCGACGATCTCGCGGTGCCACGAGGCGCAGACGACCGCGATGCGCGGTGCGTTGATGAGGGAGGGACGGGTGTGGATCTGATTCATGGGTTCCTCGAGTTGGATGGCCAGAATCAGGGCGCGCGACAACGCGGGCGCTGCAGCCGAAGCCGCCGCGCCCGTGACATTCGCGTTTCTCTTTCATCCGGACTGTGACCGTCGGCCCTGGCATCGCACCAGGTCTGCTGACCCCGGCCAGGCCACTGCTTTCACAGTGGCATGAACGGGCGCTCGCGGGCTCCCGTGATCGCTCACGGATACCGCCGGTGGGGAATTTCGCCCCGCCCTGAGAACGCTGTCCGCCGGTGAGGGCGGACGCGGCGATTCTAGGTCGCCAGGCCGCGGCTCACTCGCAGCGCGCCGCGCCGCTCGCCACGCAGTCGAAGAAGCCGAGCACGCGGTGCAGCACCGGGATGCGGACTGCGTCGGCCTCGATCAGCAGCGAGTGCTTGCCTTGCATCACCGTGCGGCCGATGCAGTAGCCGGCGCCGTGCGCCGCATTGAGGTTGTCGCAGAAGGTCTTCTGCGCCGAGGGCTTCACCACCACGTCCTGCTCGCCCTGCAGCAGCAGCACCGGCTGGCGGATGCGCCCGGCCGCCTCGCCGCGCACCCGCTCGGCGGCGGCGCAGGACTGCTGGAACCAGCGGTACGACACGCCGCCCACCTTCGCATGCGGCGAGCCGCAGTCCGGGCCGTCGCAGCGGGCCAGCGCGCGCATGTCCCAATGGCGCTTGAAGCGCGCCGCGCTGTGGGTCAGCGCGTTCGGTGCATCGGGGGCGCGTTGCCGGATCAACTCGTAGGCGGGGTCGAAGGGCGTGCCCTCGGCATAGCTCTTCGGCATCAGCCAGGCGATGCCCGACAGCTGCATCGTGCCGCCATCGCACAGGTAGTCGGCCAGTTGGGCGGTGACGCCGGCGTTGCTGGCGCCGGTGGCCCACGGCGCCATCATCGGCGTCACGAGTGCCAGCGCCGCGATGCGCGCCGACGGCGAGGCCTCGAGGAACAGCGCCGCCGCCGCACCGCCCATCGAATGGGCCAGCAGGAACAGCGGCAGCGGCCGGCCGGCACGCGCCGCGCGCACCGGACCGTCGACGAAGGCGGCCAGGTCGTTCACATAG
>NZ_JBFUGW010000304.1:0-6789 GCF_056402735.1 Rhizobacter sp. P3_C12 | reverse complement strand
GTGGGCGCTCGACGACCGCGATGCGGCGCGCGCGCTCGAGCTGCTGGGCGAGTTGCCGCCGGGGGTCGCGCGCCGCACGCATGCGCTGCGCCTGCGCCTGCAGGCCACGCGGCTGGCCCGCCAGCCGCACGAGGCGCTGAAGACCGCGCGGCTGCTGGCCAAGCACCAGGCCTTCTCGAAGGAGGCGGCGCAGGGCCTGCTGCGCTCGCTCGCGTTCGAATCGCTCGATGGCGCGCGCGATGCCGACCAGGTGCGGCGCGTGTGGTTGTCGCTCGAGGCCGTTGACCGGCGCGACCCGTTCGTCGCGGCGCGCACCGCCACGCGGCTGTCGAAGTTCGGTGCGCAGGCGGATGCGCGCAATGCGCTGCGGCCGTTCTGGGAGCGGCTGGGCGAGCTGGGCATCGACGAGCGCTGTGCGCTGGCCGAGGCGCTGGTCGCGTCGATCGACGGCATCGGAGCCGACTGGCTGCCGCGGCTGGAGGCCTCGCTGCAGGCCTTCCCGCGCGAGCCGGCGCTGGCGCATGCGGTGGGCCGCGCGCTGGCGCAACGCGAGCTGTGGGGCAAGGCGCGGCTGCTGCTGCAGCAGGCCGCCGATGCCGACGAGCTGCCGCTGGCCGCGCGCCGCGACGCCTGGGTGCTGCTCGCGCACCTGGCCGAGCAGCAGGGCGATGTCGAGCGCACGGCCGATTGCTATCGACAAGCCGCAACGCTCGCCGGAATCTGAAAAAAGTCGTGCTACACTGCGAGGCTCAGCGGCTGTAGCTCAGTTGGATAGAGTACTTGGCTACGAACCAAGGGGTCGTGGGTTCGAATCCTGCCAGCCGCACCAAAAAACAAGAAATGATTCAACGCCTTAGAGGTTTACGCCTCTAGGGCGTTTTTTCTTGCCGGGGGACTTTTGGGGGAGTGGCCGTCGAGCGCGCGGCCTCCTGCTCCATCCGCAGCGTGGTCAGGCTCTTGTTCCAGCGGCCCGAATCTTCCTTGATCTTCTCCAGCGCGGAGTGCAGCTCGACGGTCTGCGCCATGCTGTAGTGGTGCGTCATCGAACGGCTGGAATGCCACAGGATGTCGGCGCAGGTCGCCGAGCCCAGCTTCCGCCCGCGCACGCTGCCACGCCGTGTTGTTGGTTCGTGCGGGCCATGCGTGGCTCCTTGGGGCGCGGGGGATTGAACGATAGGTCTTCCATCGCCGCGGCAGAACCCCCATTCGTTTTACCCGCCGTTCACTCGATCGTGTGAACGCGGCGGCTCGCGCGGGTCGAACAGGCGATCGAGTTGTTGCCTCAGCACGTCTTCGGCGCGGTCCAGCACCTGGGCGAGTGCAGCCCGCGCCGGGTCGTCCGAGGCCATCCGATCGGTCGCCGCCTGGAAGCGCAGGATCAGGCCCTGGGTGCACTCGGCGGGATGACGAAGTCGAGCGTCACGCGAAAGAGTCAACGCTACGCCGGCAACCCTGCGAGGTGGTGGTGGATCTGTGCGACCGCCGCAGCGCCCTCGCCGATGGCGCCACCCACGCGCTTGACCGAGCCGGAGCGCACGTCGCCGACGGCGAACACCCCCGGCACGCTGGTTTCCAGCGGCGCGGCCTTCCAGCCCGAGGGATCGACCTCGACGCCGGCCCCCGTCAGCACGAAGCCTTGCGGATTGACGCCGACGCTGCACCCGCCAAGCCAGTGCGTCTCGGGCTCGGCCCCGACGAACAGGAAGACGTTGCGCAGCGGGCGATGCTCCTGCGATGCCGCCCGGCGGTTGGTCCAGGTCACCCCTTCCAGCCCGCTCATCGGCTCGCCATGCAACTCGACGATCTCGGTGTGGGGGCGCAGTTCGATGTTGGGCGCCGCACCGATGCGATCGATCAGGTAGCGCGACATGGTGGCCCGCAGGCTCGGTCCGCGCATCAGCACGTGCACCTTCGAGGCGTGCTGTGACAGGAAGACGGCGGCCTGGCCCGCCGAATTGCCGCCCCCCACGACCACGACTTCGGTTTGCGCACACAGYGTGGCCTCGAGTGCCGAGGCCCAGTACCAGATGCCGCGGCCTTCGAARKCGGACAGTCGATCCACCTCYAGGCGGCGGTAGCGCGCGCCGCTGGCGATGACGACCGTGCGCGCACGCAGGCGCCGGCCATCGGCGAGGTGCAGCCSGAGTTCACGCTCCGGCCCYGCACGAGCGCAGTCCAGCGACCGCACCTCGGCCGGGATCAGCAGTTCGGCGCCGAACTTCTCGGCCTGCACGCTGGCGCGCCCGGTCAGTGCGGCGCCGGAAATGCCGGTCGGAAACCCGAGRTAGTTCTCGATGCGCGCGCTGGCACCGGCCTGCCCGCCATAGGCGCGCCGGTCCAGYACGACGACGCGCAGGCCTTCGGAGGCGGCGTAGACGGCCGTCGACAGCCCGGCCGGGCCGGCGCCGACGATCGCCACGTCGAAGATCTCTTCGCGCTCGGCGCTGTCAACCATGCCGATGCATCGGGCCAGGGTTGCTTCGGTCGGGTTCACCAGCACGGCACCGTCCGGGCACACGACCACCGGCTCGCCGGGGGCGGCGCCGTACTGCTCGATCAGCGCCGCCGCGCGGTCGTCGTCGCGTGCATCGATGACCCGGAACGGCTCGCCGTTGCTGTGCAGGAAGCTCTCAAGCCGCAGCAGGCCGGCCGAGTTCGGATGGCCGATCAATACAGGCCCGCTGGCGCCCTGCTCGATCAGCGCCACGCGTCGCAGGATGAGCGCGCGGATCAGGCGCTCGCCCAGGTCGGCCTCGGCGATCATCAGCGAGCGCACCTGTCCGGGCGGCAGCAGCAACGCCTCGACATATTCCCGGGCCACGGCGTCGACCAGGGAAGGCTTGCCGGTCATCGTCGCCAGTTCGCCCGAGAAGTTGCCCGGACCGTGTTCGACGACAGGTGTCTCGTTGCCCATGCCGTCGCGCTGAAGGACGGCTACCAGACCTGTCACGACCACGAACAGGCCCGGTCCGCGCTCGCCGGCACTGACAATGCGGGTGCCAGCCGGATAGGCCTGTAGTGTTCCGAAGCGTTGCATCCGCGCGATGTCGCCCTCGCTCAAGCGAGGGAATGCCTGGTGGCGGCGACTCGACAGGACGTCCGAAGCAAGGCTGGGATTCATGGCATCAGTCCCTCTGTTGACTTGGCACCATCGTCGTGCACGAGTCCGGGGGGCACAAGTAAAGCGCGGTAAATCGTCGGGGGCTCGAGCCACTCCACCAGATGCTCGACGAGCTTGCGAACGGCGAGCGGTTGATGGCGCCGCGACGCGTAGCAGAGGTGCAGGGACACCGGGTCGGCATGCCAATCTCTCAGCACCCGGCACAGGCGGCCCTCGGCCACGCAGGCTTCGGCCATGAACAGGGGCAGCTGCACCAGGCCGGCCCCGTGGACGGCGGCCTCCATCAGGACTTCATCATGGCTAGACTGAAGGACGCCCGCGACCGGCACCTCGTGTCGCAGCCCGCTGTCCCGGTGCACGAAGGTCCACCCGACTGGGCGCGCCCGGCGATGGACGAGGCAGTCGAAGCGGCTCACGTCCAGCGGCGTCGCGGGGCTTCCGCTGGCGAGCAGGAAATTACGCGAGGCGAACCAGCCCACGTCCAGCCTCGCGAGTTCGCGAGCGACATGCGATTGCCGCAGGTGGCCTTCCAGGCACAACGCCAGGTCCGCATCGTCCGCGAGGACATCCACTGGGTCGTCACGCAAGCGCAGGTCCACCGAGACCCGCGGCCACCGTGCCCGAAAAGCCGCCAGTGCCTTTCCGAGGTGAAGCCGCCCGTACGAGGCGGTGGCCGCAAACCGGATCAGCCCGTGGGGTTCGTGGGCCGACTCGCTGCTGAAGGCTTCGAGTTCGTCATAGGATGCCAGCAGCTCCGTGGCTCGCTCGAGCACCGATTCGCCGACGGACGTGGGCAAAACGCTGCGCGTGGTGCGCAACAGCAGGCGCACCCCCAGCAGTGCCTCCAGGTCCTGCACCGTTCGCGTGACCACGGAGCCCGACATGTCGAGAGCCACCGCCGCACGCGAGAAGCCGCCATGCTCGACGACCGACTTGAAGACGGCGAGGGCTTTCAGGCGATCCATGGAGACTGCTTTCGCGCACAGTGAGAATCGTCGTGTGCCATCGCGGTGAAGGAAGCTGACACCAGAGCGACCAGCATGACGACGGCATAGAGCATCCGGGCCCGCGCGCGGTGTCGGCCCTCCATGGCGTGAAAACGTGATCGTTCAGTAGCGGGTCGCATGGCGCAACTGGATGGTGTTCTCGCGAGGGTTCCGACGCTTGATGCCTGCGTTGAAGAAGTGATGCAGGCGCTCACCGGTCTCGTAGATCGGGAGCAGCACGCTCGCCCCGATGACCAGTTCGAAGAAAGATTCCGTCTGCCTGTCGGCGAGACAACAGCTCAGCACCAGAGTGAAGCCCACCGGCGTAACGAGCGCGCCGCGGTCGCCTTCGGGGGCGTGACGCGTTCGCCATTGCCCAACTGACGACTCCCAGTTGCCCGCAGCATCACCCCATCGCAACGGTTTCCCCCAGTCTCGGCTTGCGCCGAAGACATAGATCCGCGCATCCTTGGAGAAGCCCGCCTGGAAGGCGCTGGAGACCGGCGGTGGTTGGTCCGCAGGCGCCGCCTGCGCAGTGGGGGTTGCAACGTGGAGGGCCAGCGGTCCGGCCACCAGACGAGTGTGTCGATTCAGAAGACAGGACTGCAGCGGCATGGCGAACCTCGTGAGCGATGTCATGAGGGTGCATTGGCTCGGGCTGTCGGTCATCTACCTTCCAGCCAGTATCGGAGACCTCCAGTAGGTGGGGGCGGACCGGTCTCCGACTCGTCATTGTTGATTCTGGTGTCGCAGTCGAATCACCGCGGCGTGGCCCTGAATGTGTAGCTGAAGTTCGTCCACGACCGACAGCAGTCGCTGCGCAGCCTACGACGGCTACAGACTGGTTGCGGTCGGTCGGGTCCGCCCACCGAACGACAGCTCTCACCAGAAGGAGCCGTTCATCGCGAATCGTTTTGCAGCTGCTCAGTCATGGGCCTGGCGGACGGTGCCGCGACGGCAGTGCTGACCTGCTCGAATGGCTGCTGTCGCGAACCGCGAAGCGGTGCTATCGACCCGTTGCGGACTTTGACGAAAGCGATTTCGTTGCCCGCAAGCGGCCGGTCATATCAAAGGTGCGGTGCTGCAGATCGGGGGTTCCTATATCAGCCGTCATGCCGTGAGGGACGTGCTGATCGAGCGGCGAGGCCCTGCGGGGCAACGGTCAGGAATTCCGAGCCTCCAGCGCGCGACGTATGAGAAGGAAGGGCAACCAGAGCAGCGACCAGAGCGACGGGTCGGCCAATGCAATCAAAAGGAAGTCATGCACTGGAAACCACGGCATGGCATTTGGCTGGTGGATCAGCCACGCCAAGACAACGAATACTTGGGAGAGTAGCGGCGTCATTGAATGGTGCTTCTGTATCCCGAGACGCAGATTGCGGTAGCTGAGATACAGAGATGCCCAATTGACGACCACCACGTAGGCGGCCGCGATCAAGAGGACAACGGAAGTCACAGTTGAGACCATAGATAAAACCTGGCGTTCGATACAGGCAGGAGATCGGCGCGAGCTACGCAGCAAGCAGCGTCTCGCCAGCGCCGGCTCCTGGCCGGTCAGGGACATGCGGGAACAACGCCATTCATGCGAGCCGATTCGAAGCTACGCGATCCGCGAGGGCTTCAACCAGCGCCGGCTCTCCACGAAGCGACAAGCCGACACCGGCTTGAGCGACGGCCACAAGGTCAGCGCCTGGGAGCGAGATCTCGTACCGCGTGGCTTCTTGGGGGCCGCCCAGGGTCCACTCACTGTCAACGATCGAGCCGCCCATCGCCTCGACCTCGGCAACGAGTCGATAGAACAGGTCGTCGTCGTACTCAGAGCCCAGTAGGAGTTCGGTCATAGCGCTGCCGAGCGTACCCGATAGCGGTCGCTGGTGAGCGGCTGGAAGTGGCCGACTCTTGCCCACCGAGGCGCCTATCCACGACTTTGGTCCAGGGCGACAAACTGATCAACCTCCGCGTCGGAGGGCTGCCAATCGTCGCCTCGCATGTCGTGGAACATCACGAGACCCAGGAGGATCAGGGGATCCTCTCCCAAGAAGGTTCGAAACTCGGACTCGGCACGCCACAACCCTTCGTCAATCGATACGGCGAAGCCTTGCTTCTCGAGACAGGCAAGCGCTCCTGGCATCACATTGCCGGCCGACGCGATCGTGGTCTTGCTAACCATAGTGTTCTCACATTGTCCAAGAGAGATTGCCCAGAGCCGACGGTGGCGATCGACCGGTTGTGGCCGGGTGGAGCCTTCCGTCAGTGAGCGCCTCTTGTGAGTGCGACGCGCGCCGGTGCAAGCGCGTGGGCCGCGTCGGGGCTGCCATCGCGGCCAGCTCGCTCGACGATTTCCACTAATGCACGTCCTGCTTCCGACCGTGGTTCCACTTGCACTGGAACCGGGAAAACGGGATACCAACGCTGCAGATAGACGCGAAAGTCCGAAGCATTCCGTTCGAGGCTGCCATGCACGTCAACCGCAATCCTCTTGCCCGTGGCATCAGTGAGCTCAATCCATGCTGACCCGCCGTCTGCGAGGAATACTGAGTCGGTAACTCGGATGGGGCTGCTCATATCAGGAACGCGCCCGGCAAGAGCGTAGGTAGCCCAGAGCACTGCGCAAGCGACGACAGTCGCGCATGCAAGTTTCGCTGTTCGCTGGGTCAATTTATTAATCATCTGGTTCGGTGC
>NZ_JBFUGW010000303.1:0-6887 GCF_056402735.1 Rhizobacter sp. P3_C12 | reverse complement strand
CGCCGGTGGTGCCGGCCGGCAGCGTCATGCCCTGAGCACGAGTTTCCCGTTCGGGCTGAGCCTGTCGAAGCCTTGTCTCGCTTGCCACCAACCCTTCGACAAGCTCAGGGTGAACGGGCGTTCGATCAACCGGCCGCCACGAAGCGATCGGTCCGTGCCGCCTGGATCACCTCGGCGAACTCGGTGTTGATCACGTCGATCGGCATCCGCCCCTTCAGCCACGGGTTCGGCTGCACGAACCAGAACGCGATGTTCCACGCATCGAAGGCCGGGGCCAGCTCGGAAGCCACCTGCAACGGGCCGGCCTTCACCGCCATGTCGGCCCGATCGAACTGGAACATCGGCAGCCACAGCTCGTTGCGCCATTCGAAGCTCATCACGCTGCGCTCGACGATCTGCCGTGCCAGTGTCGGCACGCCCCGGCTGCCGCATTGCGCGAGCCGCTCCACCACCTCGTCGCCACGCGCCAGGCCGCCGCTCTCGCGGTAGTGGCGCAGCATCTGCACGAACTGCCGGTCGCGGTCGATCACCAGCCCGGTGTCCTGCCCGGGCGCATTCCACGGGTGGACATCGTGCGGCATCGGCAGGCCCGCGTTGCGGGAGCGGGTGGCGGTGGGGGCGGCATGTGCTCGCGCAGGGGATTGCATCTGGAGACTCCCGATCAGGATGGGCGCGATGCAGTCCGGGACCGGCCAATCGCATGACGCGACGATAGGCGGGGGTGAGGCATCCGGATACCAGCCAGCGTCGCGATGCCCTGTAGGAGGGCAGGAGGTGCACCGGGCCCCCTTGTAGGACCGCGTAGGCGTTTTCCGACGTTCGAATCCGGTGCTGGCGACTGGCCCGCGAACCGTGCCTGCGCGAGCATCCGGCATCCAGATGTTGCATCGCCAGAAAAAGCCGTCATGAAAACCAACAATTGCGCTCGCTACCTGCTGCTCTTCGGCTCGAAGGAGTCGCCGCGCGCCGTGCTGTTCGACGACGAGGAGCGCCTGCTCGCCGAGATGATCGATGAAGACGGTTTCCTGGTCGACAGCCTGCTGCGCAAGGGCCGTGCGGTGCGCCCGACCTCGAAGCTCGTGGCGGCGGTGTCGCAGGCCTTGCGCGCCTGCGCCCGGCAAATGGCGGGCAACGGTGCCCGTGCCGATCTGCACCTCCGTTGCTTCGCGCTCGGTTGAGCGCGGTACGGGGAGTCATCCCGATGCGGCCCGGCATCCTGTCCATCCCCGGAGTGAAGGTGTCGCTGCCGGCGTTGGGGCCGGGACACACGCGCAGCCTGCACAGGCTTCGGTGTGTGACAACTCGCAAGCCGTGCCGCAGCACCGCCGTCGCCCGCACTGACGCCTCGTTACCACTGCACGCGGGAGGGCCCTGCAGCGCAAGCTATCGTCGCGCACTTTGGCCGCTGGCTCGGGCCGATGAGGGAACGATCCGGTGATCAGCAGTAACGATGTCCACCATGACGACGGCAGGAAGCGGGGGTCACGCGCAATCCGACGCCGCCTTGTCGATCTGCTCGGCAAGCTTGTCGGGCCGCATCGCCTGCTCGAGCACCTGCAGGCTCGGGTCCTTGTCGTCGACCACGCCGACCGCACGCCCGATGCGTTCAAGCAACTGCAACATTTTCGTGTTCTCCTGCTCCGTGAGCAGGTTGATCTGCAGGTCGAGCTGGTTGCGCCGTTCGCTGATGCGGGCGGCATGGTTCTGGCTCATGAGGATGAAGGTCGACAGGAAGATCGCTTCCAGCGACACCACCAGCGTCAGGAAGGTGAACGGATACGGGTCGAAGGCCTGCGGGCCGGGTTGCAGGTTGAAGGCGATCCAGCCGGCGAACCACGCGACGTGGACCCAGAAGAACACGGGGCTGCCGCAGAACGAACTGACGTGGTCGGCAAAGCGGTCCATCGGGCCGCGCACGCGGCTCGCCTCGTGCTCGAGGCGCTGGATGGCCTGCACATTGGCCTGCGTCAGGTCGTCCACCGACTCGGCGCTGCGGTAGTTGCTGTGGCTTGCAGGAGAGGAAGCTTTGGATGGAGACCGATGCATGGTCGGCGGTGGAGTGTTGGATGAACTGTCATGGCAATCGCTGTGCCCGACGGTTCCGCGTGGTCCCGGCGTGTCCGGGCCGCTTGCTGCGGGCCCACCGGTCCGCAAGAGGAGTTCTGTGATGCCGCACGCCTTGGTGGTGGATGACGAGCCGGATTCGGCCGAGACGATGGCGATGCTGATCGCGAGCGAGGGCTTCACCGTGGCCACCGCGGGGTCGCTGCGCGATGCGCGCCGGCAGCTCGCGCTGCAGGAGCCCGACATCGTGCTGCTCGATCTGATGCTGCCCGACGGCAACGGCATGGAACTGCTGAACGAGGCCAAGGGCATGAGCAACACCGACGTGGTGCTGATGACCGGCCAGGCGAGCCTGGACACCTCGATCCAGGCGCTGCGCCTGGGCGCGGCCGACTACCTCGTCAAGCCGATGAGCCTGAAGCAGCTGAAGGGCGTGCTGTCGCGCGTCACCAAGCCGTCGATGCTGAAGGCGGAGTCGTCGGACCTGCTGGCCACGCTGGAGAGCGACGGCCACTTCGGTGCGCTGTGGGGCCGCTCGGCGCCGATGCGCCGCGTCTACGAGCAGGTGCAGCGCGTCGCCGGCACGGCCGTCACGGTGTTCATCACCGGCGAGAGCGGCACCGGCAAGGAGGTGGTTGCCCGCACGGTGCACGACCTGAGCCGCCGGCGCGGCAAGCCGTTCCTGGCCGTCAACTGCGGCGCGATCTCGCCGCACCTGATCGAGAGCGAGATCTTCGGCCACGAGAAGGGCAGCTTCACCGGCGCCGACCGGCAGCACCAGGGCTTCTTCGAGCGGGCGAGCGGCGGCACGCTGTTMCTCGACGAGATCACCGAGATGCCGCTGGACCTGCAGGTCAAGCTGCTGCGCGTGCTGGAGACCGGCACCTTCATGCGCGTCGGCTCCACGCAGACGCTCGAGACCGACGTGCGGATGATCGCCGCCACCAACCGCAGCCCGCTGCAGGCGGTGGCCAGCGGCAAGCTGCGCGAGGACCTGCTGTACCGGTTGAACGTGTTCCCGATCCACCTGCCGGCGCTGCGCCAGCGCTCGGAAGACGTCTCGTTGCTGGCCGAGCATTTCGTGCAGCAGATCTCGGAGCGCGAGGGCACACCCAAGCGCTTCTCGCCGCAGGCCTTGCAGCGCCTGGCGCGCTACGAATGGCCGGGCAACGTGCGCGAACTGCGCAACGTGGTGTACCGCTCGTACGTGATGGCGCTCGACAGCACGATCGACGACGAGTGCCTGCCGCAATCGCCGGACGGCGAGGTGTCGGGCGCATCGATCCCGACCTCGCCGATCGCGGTCGAGGGCGGGGCACCGGCGATCACCGTGTGGGTCGGCACGCCGCTCGCCGAGATCGAGCGGCAGGTGACGCTCGCGACGCTGGAGTACCTCGGCCGCCACAAGGAGAAGACGGCCGCGACGCTGGGCATCAGCCTGAAGACGCTCTACAACCGCCTGAAGGAATACCAGGCGGCGGGCGCTGTCGGGCCCGACGGCCTCGACACGCGCTCGGCCGACCTGACGCAGGACACCAGCTGGGCCTCGTCGTGAGCTAGATCCGCGTCGCGAAGGCGTGGATCAGGCGGCCGAGGTTTTCCGGCCGCAGCGGCTTCACCAGGTAGGCGTCGAAGCCCGCCTCCAGCGCACGCGCCTCGTCGTCGTGGCGGCCGCGTGCATTCAGTGCGGCAAAGAACACCGGCATGCCGATCAGGTGGCTGCGCAGCGGCTCCAGCAGCGCGGCGGCGTCGAAATCGGGCTGGCTGATGTCGCACAGCACGATCTGCGGCTGCTGGCTGCGCGCCAGCCGCAGCCCGGCCTCGGGGGTCGGTGCCGTCTGCACGTCGTGGCCCCACAACTCCATCTGCAGGCGCAGCACGTCGCGTGTCTCCGGATCGGGGTCGATCACCAGCACGCGATAGGTCTCTTCCGGCACCATCACCAGCGGCTTGTGGCGCGCGCCCGTCGTGGCGGCCGGCGATGCCACCTGCGGCAGGCTGATCACGAACTCCGCGCCGAGCCCGGGGCCGGCGCTGGAGGCCGCGATGTCGCCGCCATGCAGGAGCGCGATGCGCCGCGCCAGCGTCAGGCCGACGCCCAGCCCCGGCCGGCGCGCCGCGGTGCCGGCATCGTGGCGTGCGAACAGCTCGAACACATGCGGCAGGAAATCGGCGGCAATGCCTTGTCCGCGGTCCTTCACGCGCACCAGCACCTGGTCGCCGTTCGGGCCGCCACGCGCCTGCACCGACACCGAGATCTCGCCCGGGTCGCGCGAGAAGATCGATGCGTTGTAGACGATCGCCGAGACGGCCTGCGCGAGCCGCAGCGCATCGCCGTCGACCCAGGCCGCCTCCTTCGGGAACTCGGTCTTCAGCGTGTGGCCGGCGGCACTGAGCTTCGTGCGCAGGCCGTCGAGCGCGGTGCGCACCACCGCATCCACCGCCACCGGTTCCTTGATCAGCGTGATCTGGCCCTGCGCGACGCGCGTCACGTCGACCAGGTCGTCGATCAACCGGCGCAGCCGCGCCACCTGGCGCTCGACGATCTCGCGCAGCCGCCCGATCGTCGGGTTGTCGCTCTCCATCGTGCGCAGCACGCTGGCCGCGTTGGCGATCGGCGCCAGCGGGTTGCGCAGCTCATGCGAGAGCAGCGCGAGGAACTCGCCCTGGCGCCGGTCGGAGAGCCGCATCGCCTGCGTGCGCTCGGCCAGGCGCTCCTCGAGCTCCCTGCGCTCGTGGATGTCGACGCAGCTGCCGACGTAGCCGAGGAAGCGGCCGTCGCCGCTGGTGTGCGCGACGCCGTTGTCGAGCACCCAGCGGTAGACGCCGTCGTGGCGGCGCAGCCGGTAGTCCATCACGAAGGGCTGGCGCGCATGGAAGCTGGTGGAGTAGATGCCCATGCAGCGCTCGAGATCTTCGGGGTGCACCACCTGCGTCCAGCCGTTGCCGCGTTCCTCGTCGAGCGTCGTGCCGGTGAACTGCAGCCACGGCTTGTTGACCCACTCGCACCAGCGGTCCGGGCCGGCCAGCCAGATCATCACCGGCGCCGCATCGGCGACGTGGCGGAAATCGCGCTCGCCATCGCGCCCGCGCTGCGGCGCCGGCTGCAGCAGGCAGACGAAGCGGGCGCCGTCGAGGCCGGGCAGGCCGTCCTGCGAGGGCAGCTTCAGCAACTGGACGTCGAATGGGCGCACGCCGTCGCCCGAACCGATGCTGACCTCGCCCGACCATTCCTCGCCGGCGGCCAGCGCCCGGCCGAGCGCGAGCGACGGCGCCAGCCGCATCAGGTCGGACGGCAGGTCGCCGCCGCGCGCCAACGCCTGGGCGGCCGGGTTGGCGTCCAGCACGTGCCCTTCGGCATCGACGAGCAGGGCGGCCTGCGGCAACCGGTCGAACAAAGTGGGGCCGAGGTCGTTGAGCCTGGAGTTGGTCGTGTCGGCACGGTCCTGCATGAAAGGCTTTCGGTCGCCCGCAATCGGGTGCGGGCCGGGGTCTGTCGGACGGGGCCGACATCGCGTGTCGGCTGGCCGCTGGACTTCTACTGGCAAGTGTCGTGCCTGCGCCGTTTGTGACTTTTTGATTCAGGCCGCCCGCTTGCGCCGCTCGACCGGCTCCACCTTCAGCAACTGGCGGTACTTGGTCACCGTGCGGCGCGCCACCGTCAGGCCCTGGCGCGTCAGCAGCTTGGCGATCTGGGCGTCCGACAGCGGCTTCTTCGGGTCCTCCGCCTCGATGATCCCCTGGATCACGCCGCGCACCGCGGTCGGCGAGGTGCTGCCGCCGCTCGCGGTGTGCATGCCGCGCGAGAAGAAGTACTTCAGCTCGAACACGCCGACCGGCGTCGCCATGTACTTGTTGTTCGTCACCCGGCACACGGTGGACTCGTGGATGCCGACCTCGTCGGCGATCTCGCGCAGGCCGAGCGGCTTCATCGCGAGCGGGCCGACGTCGAGGAAGCGGTGCTGGCGTTTCAGGATGGCCTGCGCCACCGACAGGATGGTGGAGAAGCGCTGCTGCACGTTGCGCACCGTCCAGCGGGCGTCCTGCAGGTGGGCGGCCATCTCGCCGTGGCCGCCGCCGCGGTGCTGCTGGAACAGGTTCGCGTACATCTGGTTCAGCTTCACGCGCGGAATCACCGCGTGGTTCAGCGCGGCGGCCCAGGTGCCGCGCACCTTCTTGACGATCACGTCCGGCGTCACGTAGTTCAGGTTCTCGGCACCATGGCGCCAGCCCGGGCGCGGGTCGAGGTGGCGGATGCGTTCGCAGGCGGCCTGCACGCGCGCGGGGGGCTCGCCCAGCGCCTTCGCGATGCCGGCGATGTCGCGCTGCGCGAGCTGCGCCAGGTGCTGCGCGACGATGCGCCCGGCGAGCGCACGCTCGTCGGCATCCTGGATCTGCGGCATCTGCAGCAGCAGGCATTCGGCCACGCTGCGCGCGGCCACGCCGGCCGGCTCCAGCGACTGCACCAGCTTCAGCGCGGTGTTCATCTCGCAGGCCTCGACCGCCGGCGACAGGGCGGCCAGCGTCGCCAGTTCATCGAGGCCGGTGCGCAGGTAGCCGTCGTCGTCGAGCGACTCGATGACCGTGCAGGCGAGCGCATGGTCGCGCTCGTCCAGCGGCAGCATGGCGATCTGCGATCGCAGGTACTGGCGCAGGTCGACATCGGCGGCCACCAGCTCCATCGCGCTGATGTCGCTGTCGCCCGAGCCGCTGCCGCCGGTGCTGCCCGGCCCGGCCTGCCAGCTGTCGCGCTCGAAGGCCATGTCGGCATCGGCCGACGGTGGGGCCTCCATCGTCGCGTCATTGGCCGGTGCGAGCGTGTC
>NZ_JBFUGW010000302.1:0-6946 GCF_056402735.1 Rhizobacter sp. P3_C12 | reverse complement strand
CCAAGTTCAACGACCAGCGCAAGCAGACCTTCAACGTCGGGCTCGGCACCCGCGTGTTCCTGAAGGACTGGATGGCGCTGCAGGTCGACATGCGCGACCACATCTTCACGCTCGACCTGCTGGGCAAGCGCCAGAACACGCAGAACCTCGAGCTGACCGGCGGCATCACCTTCTTCTTCTGATCGAACCATGAGCTCATCCTTCCCTTTCGCCCCCGCGTTCGCCCGATTCCTGCGCGCCACGGCTGCGCTGCTGCTGAGCACCGGCATCGTGGTGGCGCCCGCGCAGGCCGCGGCACCGATGACGCCCGCACCCGATTTCACGCTGCGCACGCTCGAGGGCAAGAACCTGCGCCTGAAGGAGCAGCGCGGCCAGGTCGTGCTGGTGAACTTCTGGGCCACCTGGTGCGCGCCGTGCCGCCAGGAGATGCCCAAGCTGAACGCGCTGTACGACAAGTACAAGGGCTCGGGCTTCGTGCTGCTGGGCGTCAACGTCGACGACGATGCGCGCAATGCCGCCACCGTCGCGGGCAAGCTGGGCGTCACGTTCCCGGTGCTGTTCGACACCGACAAGAACGTCAGTAAGCTGTACGACCTGAACAGCATGCCGTCGACGGTGCTGATCGACCGCGACGGCCGCGTGCGCTTCCTGCACCGCGGCTACCAGGACGGCTACGAGAACACCTACGACAAGCAGATCCGCGACCTGCTGAAGGAATGAACATGGGTTGCCAACGCAGAGCACTCGCCGCTGTCGTGACGCTGGCCGCGCTGCTGGCCGGCTGCGCCGCGCCCGAGCCGTGGGTGAAGCCGTACGAGCGCGAGCGTCTGGCGGATCCGATCATGCGGCTGTCGCGCGATGCGCTCGCCGACAAGCACCGCGAGCACATCTACGACGTGCGCGAGAGCGGACGCGGCGCCACCGGCGTGCAAGGGGGCGGCTGTGGTTGCAACTAGCGCCTGCTGGGTGCGTCGCCTTCGCCGGCTGCGCCACGCGCTGGCGCGCCGCCCGCACCACCTGATGCGCGCGGGCCGCGCGCTCGGCGTGGTGGTCGGCGGCGTGGCGGCGGCAGGGGCGGCGTATGCCGTCGACCTGCCCGAAGACCGCGCCGACGCGATGTACCACTTCTACGACGGCGGCGGCACGCGTGCCGACGGCCCGGCGCTGCTGATCCGCAAGAAGGTCGCCGAACGGCTGTCGATCAGCGGCTCGTACTTCATCGACTCGGTCAGCAACGCGTCGATCGACGTCGTGACGACCGCGAGCCCCTACAAGGAAAAGCGCACCGAATACAGCCTCGGCGCCGACTACGTCTACCGCGACGCGCAGGTCTCGATCTCGGGCACCACCAGCGACGAGCCCGACTACAAGGCGAACACGGTGAGCGTGGACGTCTCGCAGGAGGTGTTCGGCGGCATGACGACGATCAGCCTCGGCGCGTCGCGCGGCGCCGACCAGGTCGGCTCGCGCTACGACGGCATGTTCGACACGGCGCAGCACTGGCGCTACCGCCTGGGCGTCACGCAGATCCTGACGCCGCGCTGGCTGGCGAGCGCGAACCTGGAAGCCGTCTCCGACAACGGCTACCTCGGCAACCCGTACCGCGTGGCTCAGGTGTTCGGCACGCTGGTGCAGGAGCGCTACCCGCGCACCCGCTCGAGCCGCGCACTGAAGCTGCGCGCCGTCGGCGACATCGGGCAGGGCGAGCAACGCGCCGCGCTGCGCGCCGAGTACCGCTACTTCTGGGACAACTGGGAGATCAAGGCGCACACGCTGGAGCTGGGCTACACCCGCTACTTCGGCGCGCAATGGCTGGGCGAGGGCTTCGTGCGCTACAACACGCAGAAGCAGGCGCTGTTCTACGCCGACAACGCGCAGAGCGAGACGCGCTACGTGTCGCGCAACAAGCAGCTGAGCAACTTCAACGATGTGAGCATCGGCGCGAAGGCCACCTACGCCGCCGGCAAGATCGCCGACAAGTACGACATCAAGTGGAACGCGCAGTACCAGTTCATGCGCTTTCGCTACAAGAACTTCACCGACATCCGCACCCACAGCCTGTATTCGTTCGACGCGAACGTCCTCGAGCTGTTCGTCTCGGCCACCTTTTGAGAAAGACCGCGCCCATGTTCAAACGTAGTCGCAGCCTGCTGGCTGCCGGATGCCTGGCGGGATGGTTGGGACTGTCGTGCGGCACGAGCTTCGCGGCCGATGCGGCACCGGCGCCTGCGCCTGCGCCGGCCGCCAGTGCCCCCGAGGCCGCCGCCGCTCCGGCCGCTGCCGCCTCGTCGGCCGCCAGCCTCGACGGCCGCATCCAGGACCTGAAGGGCGACGTGATCCGCCTGAACCGCGACCTGCTGGTGCTGGAGGAGGAACTGCTGTTCCCCGCCAACACGCAGGTGGCGGTGTTCGTCTCGATGGACGTGGGCAAGATGTTCGAACTCGGCTCGGTGCAGGTGAAGCTCGACGACAAGGTCGTCGCGAACTACCTCTACACCCCGCTGGAGGTGAAGGCCCTGCACCGCGGCGGCGTGCAGCGCGTGTACCTCGGCAACCTGAAGGCCGGCGAGCACCAGATCGTCGCGGTGTTCACCGGCGGCGGCCCGCATTTCCGCGACTACAAGCGCGGCGCGACCGTCAAGTTCGACAAGACCACCGACCCGAAGTACATCGAGCTGCAGATCAAGGACAACACCGGCAAGCTGCAGCCGGAGTTCGAAGTCAAGGTCTGGCAGTAAGCCGCCATGCGCCTTCGCAACGTTCCCGCACACCTGCTGCGCCTGGCCGCCGTGGCGTGGCTTGCCGGTTCGGCGCATGCCGCCGAGCCGCTGCCGCCGCACGTGGTGCAAGACCCGTACTACGGCGAGACGCTGTACCAGTTCTACCAGGGCCGCTATTTCTCGTCGATCACCGGGCTGATGGTGTCGCAGCATTTCGGCCGTGTCTCGCACCATGCCGATGAAGCCGAGATCCTGCGCGGCGGCCTGCTGCTGTCGTACGGCCTGCACCGCGAGGCCGGCGAGATCTTCGCGCAGCTGATCGAGAAGGGCGCGCCGCCGGCGGTGCGCGACCGCGCCTGGTTCTACCTCGCGAAGATCCGCTACCAGCGCGGCTTCCTGCCCGAGGCCCAGGAGGCGCTCGGCCGCATCGAGAAGAACCTGCCGCCCGAGCTCGAGGAAGAGCGCGGGCTGCTGAGCGCCAACGTGCTGATGGCGCGCGAAGATTTCGCCGGCGCCGCGGCGCAGTTGGAGGCGATGGCCAAAGTGCCCGATCCCGGCAAGATGCCCGGCGGCACCAACGCGACGCGCTATGCGCGCTTCAACCTCGGTGTCGCGCTGATCCGCACCGGCGATGCCGAACGCGGCAACCAGCTGCTCGAGACCCTCGGCACGGCGCCCGCGCCCGACGAGGAGACGCGCAGCCTGCGCGACAAGGCCAACGTCGCGCTCGGCTTCGCCGCGCTGCAGGACAACAAGCCCGAGGCCGCGCTGATCCACCTGGAGCGCGTGCGGCTGAGCGGCATGCAGGCCAACAAGGCGCTGCTCGGCTTCGGCTGGGCCCAGGCCGCGCTGAAGCAGCCCAAGCGGGCCTTGGTGCCGTGGCAGGAACTCGCGCTGCGCGACCCGGGCGACTCGGCCGTGCTCGAGGCGATGATCGCGGTGCCGTATGCGTACGCCGAGGCCGGTGCGAGCGGCCAGTCGCTCGACCGCTACAACGAGGCCATCGCGTCGTTCGAGCGCGAGAACACCAACCTCGACCAGTCGATCACCGCGATCCGCGCCGGCAAGCTGCTCGACGGCCTGCTCGAGCGCAATCCCGGCGAGGAGATGGGCTGGTTCTGGAACATCGGCGAGCTGCCCGAGATGCCGCACGCCAACCACCTGGCGCCGCTGCTCGCGCAGCACTCGTTCCAGGAAGCCTTCAAGAACTGGCGCGACCTGCAGTTCCTGCGCAGCAACCTGCTGCAGTGGCAGGACAGCCTCGGCGTGTTCAGCGACATGCTCGCCAACCGCCGCCAGGCCTATGCCGAGCGGCTGCCGAAGGTTCGCGCGAAGGCCGCCGACGGCGGGCTGGACGTGCTGCAGAAGCGGCTCGACGAGATCACGACCGAACTCGCCCGCATCGAGACCGACGGCGATGCCGCGGCGCTGGCCGACGAGCAGCAGGTGGCGCTGCAGGCGCGCGTCGAGCACATCCGCGCGACGCTCGAGAAGGCCGGCGACCTGCCCGAAGCGGTGGCGGCGCGCGAGCGCTTCCGCCTCGCGTCCGGCGCGCTGACCTGGCGCCTCGCGCAGGAGTACCCGCAACATCTGTGGGACGCCAGGAAGAGCGCGCGCACCACCACCGAGGCGCTGGCCGACACGCGCCGCGTCGACGCGGCGCTCGCGCAGGCGCAGCAGGACGAGCCGGCGAAGTTCGAGGCCTTCGCCGCGCGCATCGCCGAGCTCGGCAAGGCCATCGAGGCGCTGCTGCCGCGCGTGGCCGCGCTGAGCACCGAGCAGCAGCAGTTCGTGCAGGAGCTGGCCGTGGCCGAGCTCGTGCAGCAGAAGGACCGGCTGGTCGAATACACCACGCAGGCCCGCTTCGCCGTCGCACAGCTGTACGACCGCGCCGCGAGCCAGTCCAACAAGCAACTGGAACCCGCCAATGCGCCGCCCAAGCCATAGTCTGGCGCTGCTGATGCTGCTCGGGCTTGCTGCCTGTGCCGGCAAGAAGACGCTGCCCGGCGATGACCAGCCGACCCTGAAGTCGATGTCGGGCCGCGAGATCACCGTGGCCGAAGACAACGGCGTGAAGGCCGACGAGAACCAGGCCATCGCCGCCTACACCGAGTTCCTGAAGGCCGCGCCGAAGGCCACGCAGCGCGCCGAGGCGATGCGCCGCCTGGGCGACCTGGAGATGGACGGTGCCGACAACCGCCTGGCCGCCGGCCAGCAGACGCCGAACGGCACGCCCGACTACAAGGCCGCGACCGCGCGCTACCAGGAGTTCCTGAAGACCTACCCGCAGGACGAGACCAACGACCGCGTGCTGTACCAGCTGGCGCGCGCGCAGGAGCAGGGCGGCGAGCTCGAGCTCGCGCTGAAGACGCTCGACGACCTGGTCGCGAAGTACCCGAAGACGATCTACCGCGACGAGGCGCAGTTCCGCCGCGGCGAGCTGCTGTTCTCGACGCGCGACTACGTGAAGGCCGAGCAGGCCTACGGCACCGTGCTGCAGGGCGATTCGTCGAACCCGTTCCGCGACCGCGCGCTGTACATGCAGGGCTGGTCGCTGTTCAAGCAGGGCCGGCTCGACGATGCGCTGCACCCGTTCTTCGGCGTGCTCGACCTGAAGCTCGGCGGCCGCAAGGACGAAGGCGAGCTGGAGACGCTGCCCGGCCTGACGCGCGGCGACCGCGAGCTGGTCGAGGACACCTTCCGCGTGTCCAGCCTGAGCCTGGAGAACCTGCAGGGCGCCGAGAGCATCCCCGCCTACATGACGACGCCGGAGCGCCGCGCCTACGAGTGGCGCGTGTACCAGCAGCTGGGCGAGCTGTACCTGCGGCAGGACCGGCCGAAGGACGCCGCCGACACCTTCAGCGCGTTTGCGCGCCGCGACCCGCTGCACGGCCAGTCGCCGCTGATGCAGGCGCGCGTGATCGCGATCTACCAGCAGAACGGCTTCGGCGCGATGGCGCTCGACGCGAAGAAGGAGTACGTGGAGCGCTACGGCGTCGACAGCGAGTTCAGCCGGCAGAACTCCGCCGCCTGGCAGGAGAACGCGCAACCGCTGGTCAAGACGAATCTTGCCGAGCTGGCGCAGCACTACCACTCGCAGGCGCAGAAGAGCAAGTCGACTGCCGACTACCAGGAAGCGGTGAAGTGGTACCGCAGCTACCTCACCTCGTTCCCGAAGGACCCGGAGGCGCCGCAGAACAACTTCCTGCTGGCCGAGCTGCTGTACGAGGACGGGCGCTTCAAGGAAGCCGCGCCGGAGTACGAGAAGACCGCCTACGGCTACCCGCTGCACGCGAAGAGCGCCGACGCCGGCTATGCCGCGCTGCTGAGCTATGCCGCGCAGGAGAAGAAGGCGTCGCCGGCCGAGCTGCCGGCGCTGCAGAAGGAGAGCGTCGAGAGCGCGCTGCGCTTCGCGAACGCGAACCCGAACGACAAGCGCAGCGGCCCGGTGCTGACCAACGCGGCGGAGAAGCTGTTCACGCTGGGCGACCAGGCGCGCGCGGCGACCGTCGCGCGGCAGGTGCTGGCGCTGCAGCCGCCGGCCGAGCCGGCGAACCGGCGCGTGGCCTGGACCGTGATCGCGCACAGCTCGTTCGAGCGCGGCGAGTTCGATCAATCCGAGCAGGCGTACGGCGAGGTGCTGGCGCTCGCGCCGGCGAACGATCCGGCGCGCAAGGACCTGGTCGAGCGCCAGGCGGCATCGATCTACAAGCAGGGCGAGCAGGCGCGCAGCAAGGGCCAGCTGGTCGAGGCGGTGAAGCACTTCACGCGCGTGGCCACGGTGGCACCGCAGTCGAGCGTGGCGGCGCCGGCGCAGTACGACGCGGCGGCCGCGATGATCGGCCTGAAGGACTGGGACGGCGCGAGCCGCACGCTGGAGGACTTCCGCAAGCGCTACCCGAACCATCCGCTGCAGGCCGACGTGGGCAACAAGCTCGCGCTGGCCTACACCGAGCGCGGCCAGTGGGCGCTGGCGGCCGGCGAGTACGAGCGTTTCGCCGCCACCAACAAGGATCCGGCGCTGGCGCGCGATGCGCTGTGGCAATCGGCCGAGATGTACGAGAAGGCCGGATCGCGCGCGAATGCCGGCAAGGCCTACGAGCGCTACCTGAAGCAGGGCGGCATGTCGTTCGAGGCCTCGGTCGAGGCGCGCTATCGGCTGGCGAAGATCGCGAAGGACGACGGCAACGCGGCGCGCGAGTTCACCTGGATGAAGGAGATCTACC
>NZ_JBFUGW010000301.1:0-6999 GCF_056402735.1 Rhizobacter sp. P3_C12 | reverse complement strand
CCCAGCGGCGCAATAGGTTGGCGTTGATGCCATGCGCCATCGCCACGGCTGCCATGGACATCCCCGGCTGCATGCAGGCTGCCACGGCATTGGCCTTGAACTCGTCGCTGTGGAGCCGACGCCGGCGCCGAGCGCCAGCGGGTTGGACGGGGAAGGTCATACGTATCCACCAAAGTTGAGGTGGGTACGAGGCTCCTATGTGCCTATCGCATTCTCAAGATGGTCAGACTGGACGCTCACGTGCGACCACCGAAATCTACGTCTCCACAGACAGCCGGGAAGGGTCCTGACGCCTCACGCATGGCATGGGCATTCACTGCGAAGCAGTTCGCGACACAGACGTAGTTCGGTCGTTCCCTGCATCAGCGCTAGTGTCGTGAGTTAGAAGTTCGCAGTCTGTGTTGAACCACGCCGCCACTGYGGCCGTGGCGGGGAGTCTGACGCGGTTACTGGTCGACCTTGCTCACCGGCATTGAGCGAGTCGGCTCTGGCGCCCACCAGGGGCTGCATGGCACCGCGGCAGCCTTGAGACGGCGGGGGCTTCGGCGGCCGCCGCGCGCCACGAACTACCGATGCCGGCGAATTCTGCCGTGCAGTAAATCCGCAGGGAGTGCGTGTCGTTCAGAAGCTTTCCCAGTGGTCGGTACCGGTGCGCACGCCTGCCCGGGCAGGCACCGGTTCGGACGGCATCGGCGCCACGGCTTTGCTTGGGGCCGGCTTGGTCTTGCCGAAGACGGGGCGGGTCACGTTCTTCGCACGGTCGGGCCCGCGGCGCTCGGCGCTGCCCCGGTCACCGGCTGCTGGGGTGGACGCCTCGAATGTGACCGGCACGGCGGCCTGTGCGCCTTGCGCCAGCTTGAACACCGCCACCGCCTGCACCAGTTGCTGCGCCTGCACCTTCAGGCTCTCGGCCGCGGCGGCGCTCTCTTCCACCAATGCAGCGTTCTGTTGCGTGACCTGGTCCATCTGGCTCACGGCCTCTCCCACTTGAGAAACCCCCGCGCTCTGTTCGATGCTCGCGGCGCTGATCTCGCCCATGATGTCGGTCACGCGCTTGATCGAGCTGACCACTTCGGCCATCGTGACACCGGCCTGATCGACCAGGGCCGTGCCTTGTTCGACGCGTTCCACGCTGGCGGTGATCAGGCCCTTGATCTCCTTGGCCGCTTCGGCCGAACGACCGGCGAGGCTGCGCACCTCGCTGGCCACCACCGCGAAGCCACGGCCCTGCTCACCGGCACGCGCCGCCTCCACCGCGGCGTTGAGCGCCAGGATGTTGGTCTGGAAGGCGATGCCGTCGATCACGCTGATGATGTCGGCGATCTTCTTCGAGCTGTGGTTGATGTCCTTCATGGTGTCCACCACTTGGCCGACCACCTCGCCCCCCTTGATCGCCACCGTGCTGGCGCCCAGCGCGAGCTGATTGACCTGCTTGGCGTTGTCAGCGTTTTGCTTGACGGTCGAGCCCAACTGCTCCATCGACGCGGCGGTCTCTTCGAGGGCCGAGGCCTGCTCCTCGGTGCGCTGGCTCAGGTCCAGATTGCCCTGGGCGATTTGGGCCGACGCGGTGGCCACCGACTCGGAGTTCTGGCGCACGCCGAACACCACCTTGGCCAGGCTGATCTGCATCTCCTTGAGCTGCGCCATCAGGCTGGTGGTGTCGCCTTGTCTGAGATCGATGCGCACGCTGAGGTCGCCGGCGGCCACGCTTCGTGCCAGGTCGGCGGCCTCACCGGGTTCGGCACCGAGCTGGCGACCGATGGAGCGCACCAATACGAAGCCGAACAGCCCTGCGAACATCAGACCCGCGGCGATGGAAGCGATCGCGACCATGCGGATCCCGGCATAGCGTGCGGCCGCGGCCGCGTACTCCTTCTGGGCTTCGTCGATCTGTAGTTTGATGAGTGCGTCGTTGCCCGCTTCAAACGGGATGGACAGCGGACGGATCTTGTCCGTGACCAGGCGCTGTGCCTCTTTCAGGTCGTTGGCACGAAGCGCGAACACGATCGGTTTCAGCCCTTCCTGAACGAACTTCGTGCGGTCGCTRGCAAAGGTCTTGGCAAGCTTTTCCTCCTCAGACGTCAGGTCGGCGGCGACGTAGGCGTCCCAGAGCTTGGTGATCGTGGCGATGTTGGATTCGATTTCCGCGGTGCGTTCTTTAATGACTTCGGCGGTCGGGTTCACCAGCGCGATGTTGATGGCCAGCCGGTTGTGCAGCACCATGGACCTGATCTCGCCGAGCTTCGCGGTGGGCACTGTGCTGCCTTCGTAGACCGATCTCAGCGCCTCGTTGGACTGGCTGATGCCGTACAGGCCCAGGCCGCCGATGCCGACCAGCAGCAGTGACAGCGCGCCGACCAGCATGATGAGCCGAGTGGAAACCTTCAAGTTGTTCATGATGAATGTCCTTCGTACTGCAGTGAGATGGTCTAGTTCAGGGTTCGCTCGACCAGCCCCATCTCGGCGCCGGACATGAGTTTTTCGATGTCGACCAGGACCAGCATGCGTTGCTGTTTGCCTTGGTCGACCGCGCCGATGCCAGTGATATGGCTGGCATCAACGCAGGCGTTGAACTCCGGCGCGGGCTTGATCTGCTCGCCCTTGAGCTCGACCACGTCGCTGACCGAGTCGACGACGGCACCCACGACGCGGCCGGCGACGTTGAGGATGATCGTGACAGTGACAGCGTCGTAGGTAACCTGTTCGCGGCCGAACTTCATTCGCAGATCCACAACGGGCACGATCACGCCACGTAGATTCAGGACACCCTTGACGAAGGGTGGTGCGTTGGCGATGCGAGTGGGGTTCTCGTAGCCACGGATCTCCTGCACGTTCAAGATGTCCAGGGCGTATTCCTCCTCGCTGATCCTGAAGCTCAGGTACTCGCCACCGTGCGCTCGGCTGCGTGGCTCGCCGCTACCGGGATACAGGTGTGCTTCCGAAGAGGCTGCGGCCGACGAGGGTCGCTCGGAGACTTTGACGTCGCTCATCATGGGCAGGTGCTTTCTGAAACAAAGGGTGCGAATACTCAGGTGCTCGGGTGCTCTGGCGCTGGGAAGGCGCCTGTCGAGCGTCTGTTTGACATAGACCAAGGTGGTATCGGGCGAATAAATCATCGCTTGAGAAATTTATGCTCATTCGCCAAAATGCCGTGGCTTTGAGGCGCTTATCGCGCGGCTTGCCCGTCGTGACGTGGGCCACCATCAAAGCTTCCAACTCCGTGACGCACCGCCATTCCTGAAGCTGCCATGTTGCCCAAGACCCTGGCCGTGATCGATGACGATCAGGACTACGCCGAGTTCCTGGCGCTGTACTTGCGCGAGCAGGGTGTGCAGGTGCGCGTCTATGCGGACAGCAACGACCTGCTGGCAGATGCCGAAGCGCACCGCTACGAGTTCTATGTCGTCGATCTCATGCTGCCGGGGGTCGACGGCGTCGAGCTGATCAAAATCCTGCGCCGACGCAGCAACGCTGGATTGCTGGTGGTCTCTGGACGCTTGGCGCCGGATGTATTCAAGACCGTGGTCGCGGCTGGTGCCGACATGTATCTGACCAAGCCGGTGCAGTTCGAGCAGGTGGCGGTGGCCATCTGCGCGGTCCAGCGGCGCGCCGCCGGTGCAGCGCAGGCCGAAGTCGCCTGGCGCCTGGATCGGTTGGCGCGAGAACTGGTGGCCCCCGACGGTACGCGTGTGGACCTCAGTGACGGTGACCTGGTCGTCTTGGAATGCTTTGTCGAGGCGCAGGGCGAGACTGTGACGCGCGAGTCCCTGCGCCTGCGCCTGGGACGAAGCGCCCCTGACGGCGAAGTCGACGGACTGAACGCCGCCATCTACCGGCTGCGACGCCGCATCGAGCGGGCGACCCCCGCGCTCGTGCCCCTGCAGTCCAAGTCTGGTATCGGTTACGTATTTCGGGCGCCCTTGGCATTGGCCTGATCGATGCGCCGCACACGGCATCCGTTGCTCGGCGCTGCCGAGCAACGGATGCTGCGTCATTCAGGTGGCAGTCCTTGCGGGATCGTCAACCGCATCACGGTGCCGCCACCGAGTCGGGGAACTGCGTCGATCCGGCCGCCGTGCATCTCGGCCACGCGGCGCACAATGTACAGGCCCAGGCCGCTGCCGGGACGACCTGCGCCCAGGGCCCCGCGCTCGCCACGTTGGAACAGGCGCGGCCGCAGATCGGCCTCGATGCCTGCACCGCCATCAATGACGTCCACGATAAGGGCAAGCGGAAGCTCCGAGTCCGACACGCGCAAGACGACAGGCGATCCGCGAGGCGAGTAGCTCAGCGCGTTGTCGAGCAGGTTCCTCAAGGCCAGGCGCATCAGGCCAGGGTCCATGGCGGCGGTGCGCGTCGCCGTAGCGTGTTCGATCTGGACGCGCGCACGATCCTCTTGGGCGATGTCGCCGAGGGCGATTTCAATCAGTGCGTCGATATCGATGTCTTCCGACGTGGCGGAACTCGAGCCGGCCAGCAGCGCCGCGGCGGCAAGCGTGTTGTTCAGCCCTGCGACCACCTCGCCCAGCACAGCTTGCGCTCGCCAGAGCCGATCGGCAGCCACCGGCTCGCGGGTCTGCCCCAACGCGGACGCCGCGCTTTGCAAAGCGGCCAGCGCATTCTGCAAAGGTTGGCGCACTTCGTGTGCCAACACGTGCAGCATCTCGCTGCGCTCGGCCAGCAGCGCATCGAGCTTATGCGCGTGCTGTTCCAGCAAGAGGCGCAAGGCGTGTTCGCGGGCAAGTTCGGCTTCGTGCACGAGCTTCTCGGTCACGTCCTCGATCACGGCCCACGAGCGCAGGGGGCGTCCCTGAGTGTCACGCTCCAGCACAGCCGAGAGCAGCACGTCGAGCACACTGCCGTCCTTGCGCAGCATCTGGTAGGCGACGTTGTCGCAACGGCCCGTGCGAAAAAACTCCGGCAGCACGACCTGCCGCGCATGCTCGCGCGAAGGCGGCGTCAAGAACTCCGCTGAAGGCCTGCCGATGACCTCTGCACGCGTGTAGCCCAACTTGGACAGCCAGGTATCGCTGACGGCGAGCAGGTGCCCCTGTGGATCGATGGAGTGCAGCATGGCCGGGGTCGACTCGTTGAGCATGTCCCGGCGCTCTGCACGAAGTGCGTCCAGCTCCACGGCATGCTGCTCGACCTGCATGCGCAGCGTATGCTCGCGCTCGTGGTCTTCCGTCCTCGCTTGCTCCTTGGCGCGCGAGCGGCCCAGCACCAGGCCGACGTAGCCCATGTTGGCGTACAGCGCCGTCAGCAGGGCCGCGACGTTGACCAACCCATAGTCCAAGGCGGTAGGGGCGCGTCCTTCGCCCCAGCCACCCAGCGCGGCCGCTGCAGATATCGTCGACGCGACCGCGGACAATGCAAATACGGCGCCCAGCAAGACGGCACTGCGCGTCTTTTCGCGGCGGGCCAGTGTGAACGCGAGGTACGCCAGCCACGACGCACCAGCCAGGCGGATGCCGGCGCTATAGAGCTCGCGCGGGTCACGTCCCAGGTTCATCGACACCTGGAAGCCCAGAGTCGCCAGCGCGCAGATGAGCGCCAGCAGCGCCCAGCGGGGCCGCTGCCCCAACTCGCGCTGCAGGGCGCCGCCGCACAACAGATAGGCACCGTAGGCGAGAGCCGTGGCAACGGGGTAGCCCAGCACGTCGGGGACGTGCCCGCGCAGGCCGATCAGTACGAATCCGACCCCCGACATCAAGCCGCTGATACCCCATTGCGCCACCGTGGTCGCGTCGTGGCGGCTGGACAGGATGATCCATGCGGTCAGGGGCAGTGCGATGAACAGCAGTCCCTGGACGAAGAAATAAGCCTGAGCGTCGATGAGTGGGGCCATCATGGTCTTGTGATGTGACGCGAGTGCGCAATTGTCGCGGTGAGAGTGGTCAATTTGTGGGGCCAGTTTCAAGCGGCCCAGGAGTCGAACGTTGGCTCATCCTCGGGTCGTGTTCCAAGCACGACGGCGCTTTTTCAAGCCGATGGAGGGGAACGAACCGTCCGCCGTGGCGCCAACGCGCTCTCTTGCAGTCAAGCCTTCGCAACGTGCACTCGTTGTGCCTCGCCGCTGCTCGCGGGCGCATTCGGCACGGCGACCCGCACGTCGATCCGAACAGCTGCCACGCCCTGCCGATTCAGAAAGGCAACCAGGGCGGCTCGCCCTGCCGCAAGCAGGCCCTTGGCCGCCGGCCCCTCCATGGCGGTAGTCAGCACCAGGTGGCAAGGCCCCTGCTGCACCCAGCCTCCGACGTTCGAATCGCCAGCCGGTCCCCGATGTCGTAGCGTGAGTGTCCGACCTTCCCCGTCATTGCCTGACCGATCCTGATCGCCGATCGTCAAGGCTTCCCTTCAATGGAGAGATCGATGACGGACGAAGCAGGCGAGTCGAGTGATGGCCATGTGTCGGCGCGTGTTCGAGTGGATTGGCGCACAGGCCACCGTGTAGGCGATGTCCAGCGACTCCATGTGCATGCCCCAGAAGCAACGCCGGATGGTCGTTGATGCTCATCATCGCCTTGCCCTTCAGGSTKCGGAAKGCYSSGGCGATCGCCTCGTATTCCTCGAACGGRAACGGTCCGCCATACCCCTCGGTTTGCCAGTACGGCGGGTCCAGGTAGAAGAACGTGTGCGGCCGGTCGTAGCGCTCGATGCAGGTCTTCCAGCAGCCGCTCGACGAAGGTGCCGGCCAGGCGCAGATGCGCCGCGCTGAGCTACTCCTCAATGCGCAGCAGGTTCACCGGTGGCGCGGTCGTCGCCGTGCCCCAGGTCTGTCCTGCACCTTGCCGCCGAAGCACTGATGCTGCAGATAGTAGAACCGAGCAGCGCGCTGCACGTCGGTCAGCGTCTCCGCGGGCGTGTCCTGGATCCACTTGAAAACCTCGCGGCTGGACAGCGCCCATTTGAACTGGCGCACGAACTCCTCGAGGTGATGCTTCACCACGCGGTACAGGTTCACCAGCTCGCCGTTGATGTCGTTGATGCGTTGATGAC
>NZ_JBFUGW010000300.1:0-7005 GCF_056402735.1 Rhizobacter sp. P3_C12 | reverse complement strand
TGCCGGCTGGCGCGGCCTGGCCGGCGGCGTGCTCGACAACACCGTGGCGGCGCTGTGCGCGGCGGCCGGCTGCGAACCGGGCGCGCTCGTGGCGTGGCTCGGGCCGTGCATCGGGCCGGGGCGGTTCGAAGTGGGGCCGGACGTGCTGCAAGCCTTCGGCGAAGACCCTCAACGCGCCGACCCGGCGCTGTTCCGCGGCCATGCGCCGGGCAAATGGATGGCCAACCTGCCCGAACTCGCGCGCCGGCGCCTCGMGGGCCTGGGCGTGACGCAGATCAAGGGCGGCGACTGGTGCACCGTCGACGATGCATCACGGTTCTTTTCGTTCCGGCGCGACCGCATCACCGGGCGGATGGCCGCTGCCGTCTGGTTGCGCTGAAGCCGGGGAGCCTGCCTCGGCGGCGGCTTCGGCCTGGCGTTGCGCACGCCGCCGCGACGGCGTGCCCAGCAGGTACAGCACGATCGACAGCGGCAGCACGCCGTACAGCAGCAAGGTGAAGACCGCGCCGAGCACGGTGCCTTGCGAGCTGGTCGCCTCGGCGATGCTCATCATGACAACCACGTACATCCAGGCAATCGCGACGAGGTACATTTTTGAGGCCGCTCGGCGGCTGGTGTCGAAGCGAAGAGTGTGACCCGAAACTGACCCCAAGGCGGCGGCCCGTGCGAGGCCGGCAAGGAGACCTGTGAAGAATCAAGCGGCGGTGGCCCCCGACAGTGCCGATGCATTCGGCGCGACGATCGGTGACGTTTTCAAATCGATGAGCGGGCTGAGCCTGCCGTTGCCGGCCCTCAGCGCGCTGCAGGCCGACTACATGGCGCAGGCGAGCGCGCTGTGGAACCAGAGCATCGCCGGCGCGCCGTCGAACGGTGCCGCGGCCCGGCCCGCCCCCGAACCGCTGGGCGACCGCCGCTTCAGCGGCCCGGCCTGGGCCGACAACCCGATGGCCTCGTTCACCGCGCGGCTGTACCTGCTGAACGCCCGCACGCTGATGGGCCTGGCCGACAGCGTCGAGGGCGACGAGAAGACGCGCGAGCGCATCCGCTTCGCGGTGCAGCAGTACGTCGCGGCGGCCTCGCCCAGCAACTACCTGCCGCTCAACCCGGAGGCGCTGCAGCTCGCGCTGAAGACGCAGGGCGAGAGCATCCTGCACGGCGTGCAGCACCTGGTGCAGGATCTGCAGCAGGGCCACGTCTCGCAGACCGACGAGAGCGTGTTCGAGGTCGGCCGCAACGTCGCCACCACCGAGGGCAGCGTGGTGTTCGAGAACGAACTGTTCCAGCTGCTCGAGTACAAGCCGCTGACCAGGACCGTGTTCGAGCGGCCRCTGCTGATGGTGCCGCCGTGCATCAACAAGTACTACATCCTCGACCTGCAGCCGGAGAACTCGCTGATCCGCCATGCGGTCGCGCAGGGCCACCGGGTGTTCGTCGTCAGCTGGCGCAATGCCGACGCGGGCCTGTCGCACCTCGGCTGGGACGACTACATCGAAGACGCGGCCATCCGCGCGATCGACGTGGTCACGGAAATCACCGGCGCCGACAAGCTCAACACGCTCGGCTTCTGCGTCGGCGGCACCATCCTCGCGACGGCGCTGGCGGTGCTGGCCGCGCGCGGCCGCAAGCCCGCGGCCAGCATGACGCTGCTGACGACCTTCCTCGATTTCAGCAACACCGGCGTGCTCGACCTGTTCGTCGACGAGGCGATGGTGCAGCTGCGCGAGATGACGCTCGGCCCGGCCAGCCCGAACGGCGGCGGGCTGCTGAAGGGGCAGGAGCTGGCCTCCACCTTCAGCGCGCTGCGCCCGAACGACCTGCTGTGGAACTACGTCGTCGGCAACTACCTGAAGGGCGAGACGCCGCCGCCGTTCGACCTGCTGTACTGGAACAGCGACAGCACCAACCTGCCGGGGCCGATGTACTGCTGGTACCTGCGCAATACCTACCTCGAGAACAACCTGGTGAAGCCGGGCCGCGTGACGGTGTGYGGCGAGAAGCTCGACCTGTCGCGCGTCGACATGCCGACCTACGTGTACGGCTCGCGCGAGGACCACATCGTGCCGTGGGACGCGGCGTACCGGAACACCCAGGTGCTGAAGAAGGCGAAGACGCGCTTCGTGCTGGGCGCCTCGGGCCACATCGCCGGCGTGATCAACCCGCCGGCCAAGAAGAAGCGCAGCCACTGGATCGGCCAGGCCCAGGGAGCGCAACCCGCCAGCGCCGACGAATGGTTCGCGGCCGCGCAGGAACACCCCGGCAGCTGGTGGACCGACTGGGACGCCTGGCTGGCCGGCCACGCCGGCAAGCAGCTTGCGGCCCCGAAAAACCCTGGCAGCCGCAGGCACAAGCCGATCGAGCCGGCGCCCGGGCGCTATGTGAAGCAAAAGGCCTGATGCGCGCAGGCTTGACCCGGCGCCCGCAGCGCACCACATTCCCTCCAGCATCCGCCCTCAATCCCGTCAACAGGAGACTCCCATGTCCGACATCGTCATCGTCGCCGCCACCCGCACCGCCGTCGGCAAGTTCGGTGGCGCCCTCGCGAAGACGCCGGCCCCCGAGCTGGGCGCAGCCGTCATCGCCGAGCTGCTGAAGCGCGCGAAACTCAGCGGCGACCAGGTCAACGAGGTCATCCTCGGCCAGGTGCTCACCGCCGGCTCGGGCCAGAACCCGGCGCGCCAGGCCGTCATCAAGAGCGGCCTGCCGCAGGCGGTGCCGGCGCTGACCATCAACGCGGTCTGCGGCTCCGGCCTGAAGGCGGTGATGCTGGCGGCGCAGGCGATCCGCGACGGCGACTCCGAGATCGTGATCGCCGGCGGCCAGGAGAGCATGAGCCTCGCCCCGCACGTGCTGCCGAACTCGCGCGACGGCCAGCGCATGGGCGACTGGAAGCTGGTCGATTCGATGATCACCGACGGCCTGTGGGATGTGTACAACCAGTACCACATGGGCATCACCGCCGAGAACGTCGCGAAGAAGTTCGGCGTGAGCCGCGAGGCGCAGGACGCGCTGGCGCTGGCCTCGCAGCAGAAGGCGGCCGCCGCGCAGGATGCTGGCCGGTTCAAGGACGAGATCGTCGCGTTCAGCATCGCGCAGAAGAAGGGCGACCCGATCGTGTTCGCCGCCGACGAGTTCATCAACCGCAAGACCAATGCCGAGGCGCTGGCGGGCCTGCGCCCGGCCTTCGACAAGGCCGGCGGCGTGACGGCCGGCAATGCATCGGGCCTGAACGACGGCGCGGCCGGCGTGGTCGTGATGACCGCGAAGAAGGCCGACCAGCTGGGCCTGACGCCGCTCGCGCGCATCAAGAGCTACGCGACCGTGGCGCTCGACCCGGCCTTCATGGGGATCGGGCCGGTGCCGGCCTCGCAGAAGGCGCTGCAGCGGGCCGGCTGGAAGCCCTCCGACCTCGACCTGCTCGAGATCAACGAAGCCTTCGCGGCCCAGGCCTGCGCGGTGAACAACGAGATGGGCTRGGACACGAGCAAGGTGAACGTCAACGGCGGCGCGATCGCGATCGGGCACCCCATCGGTGCATCCGGCTGCCGCATCCTGGTGACGCTGCTGCACGAGATGCAGCGCCGCAACGCGAAGAAGGGCATCGCGAGCCTGTGCATCGGCGGTGGCATGGGTGTTGCCTTGACGGTCGAGCGTTGAAAGTTAAGCCAGGGTGAGCCAAGGGCGAACCCCGGTTGACGCCGCACCCGGGCGCGACGACGCTCGGGTGTCTGCACACCTATTTCAGGAGAGAAGAAAATGACCCAGAAGATCGCCTACGTCACCGGGGGCATGGGCGGCATCGGCACCACGATGTGCCAGCGCCTGCACAAGGACGGCTTCATCGTCGTGGCGGGCTGCGGCCCGAGCCGCGATTTCACCAAGTGGCTGAACGAGCAGAAGGCGCTCGGCTACAACTTCCACGCGTCGGTCGGCAATGTCGGCGACTGGGATTCCACCGTCTCGGCGTTCCAGAAGACCAAGGCCGAGTTGGGCTCGATCGACGTGCTGGTCAACAACGCCGGCATCACGCGCGACGGCATGTTCCGCAAGATGAGCCGCGCCGACTGGGATGCGGTGATCGAGACCAACCTGACCAGCCTGTTCAACGTCACCAAGCAGGTGATCGACGACATGCTCGAGAAGGGCTGGGGCCGCATCATCAACATCAGCTCGGTCAACGGCGAGAAGGGCCAGTTCGGCCAGACCAACTACTCCGCCGCGAAGGCCGGCATGCACGGCTTCACGATGGCGCTGGCCCAGGAAGTCGCCAACAAGGGCGTGACGGTCAACACCGTGTCRCCGGGCTACATCGCCACCGACATGGTCAAGTCGATCCGCCAGGACGTGCTCGACAAGATCGTCGCCGGCATCCCGGTCAAGCGCCTGGGCACGCCGGACGACATCGCGTCCATCGTGGCGTGGGTGGCGTCGGATGAATCCGGCTTCGCGACCGGCGCCGACTTCTCGGTCAACGGCGGCCTGCACATGGGCTGAGGCCCCGGCGTCCCTTCCCGCGTTCGCGCGGACCCCGCAGCCCCGGTTGCCAGCATGCTGGCGCCGGGGCTGTTGTCATGGCGCCTGCAATTTCTTGCACGAGCTTGAGCCGCCGTGCCTCGAGCCATCGATTTGGCAGATGGCGCTATCGACATTGGATATGCCCCTCTGCGCGAAAGCTCACTAGCATTCGCATCCATTCATCACGCGCCGCCGGATTCACCCATCCGCAGGCCGCGGGGACCCTGGCCCATCGGCCTGCACGATTTCCCCGCAATTGAGACGCAAGCTGGCACCCGGCGGTTTTTTTGTCCCGGGCTTGTTGGCTGTCTCCCGTTGGACATCTGCTGTCGTCCCGCCCCCTTTGTCTCGCTCCCCTTGGTCTGTCAGCGCGCAGAACTCCGCATGCAGCACTTCCAGCCTCACGCCACCCTGTTTCCCGAGCCCGTGGACATTCCCCCCGACGGCCAGCGCACCACGCCCCACCGGCTCGGCCTGCCGGCGCGCTGGCAGACCGGCTCGCAGGCGGTCATCCAGGCGCTGATCGACAACGGCGTGACGATGTTCTTCCTGTGCAGCGGAGGCGCCCTGATCGCGCCGCTGTGCGAGGCGCTCGGCACGAGCGCCGGGGTGCGCGTCGTGCGGCTGTCGCAGGAGCGGGCGGCGGTGCACGCGGCCGAGGGCTATGCCAAGGCGACCGGGCAGATGGCGGCCGTGCTGGTGTCGGGCGGCTCCGGTGTCGCGGCGGCGGTGGCCGGGCTGATGAGCGCGATGGCCGATTCGGTGCCGCTGCTGTGCATCGCCGGGCAGGTCGAATCGGCGCTGATCGGCACCGATGCCTTCCGCGAATGCGATGCGCTGGGCATCACCCGCGCCGTGACGAAGTGGAGCCGGCGCATCGACCTGGCGCTGGCGCACGATGCGGCGGCCATCGTCGACCGCGCGGTGCAGATCGCCCGCGCCGGCCGCGGCGGGCCGGTGCTGCTCGACATGCCGCTCGACGTGCAGCGCACCGAAGTGACGGTGCGGCGCACCGGCGCGTCCGTGGTCGGCGCGGTGCTCACGGGCCAGGGGCCGCTGATGCCGCCGGATCGCCGGCTGGTCCGCGCGGTGGCGCAGATCCGTGCGGCGTGCCGGCCCCTGTTGTATGCGGGGGGTGGCGTGATCCGCTCCGGCGCCGCGGCGAGCGCGGCGCTGGCCGAGTTCGCGCGGGTGGCCGACCTGCCGTGCGTGCTGACGATGGCGGCACTCGGCGCGCTGCCCTCCGGCGACCGGCACTGCCTGGGCTGCCTGGGCGAGCAGGGCAGCCCGGTGGCGAACCTCGCGCTGCGGCACGCCGATGTCGTGGTCTGCATCGGCGCCCGCATCGACGAGCGCTCCTGGCCGCGCGGCGAGCCCCTGCCGGGCATGCTGATCCATGTCGACATCGATCCGACCAGCATCAACAAGGTCTGGCCATCTGCCACGCCGCTGGTCGGCGATGGTGGCGAGGTGCTGAAGGGGCTGGGCCAGCAGTGGCTGAAGAGCCTGCAAGGCCAGGCCGAGACGGAAGGCGACGGGCCCACCCCGCGGCACGCGTGGTGGCAGGCGATCGACGGCTGGCGGCGCGATGCCGCGCTCGCCGATGAAGTCAACGGGCCGCGCACGCGCACGCCGATCACCGACCAGGTGCTGCGGGCCCTGCGCGAGCCGCTGGCGGCGCTCGGGGCGGTCGTGACCGTCGACGACGGCCTGGCGCAGGCGGCCGGCGCACGCCACCTGCAGCACCTGCATCCGGGCCGCTGGCTGGTGTCGACCGGTGTCGGCATGCCGGGCTTCGCGTTGCCGGCGGCGATCGGCGTGCTGGCGGCGCACCCGCAACGGCCGGTCGTGTGCCTGAGCGATGCGAATGCACTGCTGCCGACCCTGCACGAGCTGCAGTCGGTCTACGACCACGGCTGGCCGCTGAAGCTGATCGTGTTTCCGCCGCCGCTGGCCGATCCGCGGCGCAATGCCGCGGCCTGTGCGGCGTCGCCCTCCGTGATGATCCAGCGGCCCGACATCGCCGCGGTCGCGCGCGCCTTCGGCTGGCGCATCCACCGGCTGAAGTCGGCCGCCGCGATCGAACGCGCGGTGGCCGACTGCCTTGCCAGCGACGAGCCCTACCTGCTGCAGGTCGACCTGTCGCTCGCCGACGCGCTGCGCGTCGAGCCGGTGGACGCCCTGGACGCATCGGCTGCCTCGGAGGGCGCGAACGGCCAGCCTTCACCGCAGATCGGGTCGCGGGTGCGGCTCGCGCTGGCGCGCCAGCGCTGAAACGCAACCCAGGAGGACAGGAAAATCGAGTTGAGACAGCTACGCTATTTCGTGCGCATCGTGGACCTGGGCAGCCTGTCCCGCGCGGCCGGCGTGCTGCACGTGGCGCAATCCGCACTGAGCCACCAGGTGGCCGCACTGGAAGACGAGTTCAAAAGCCTGCTGCTCAACCGCAGCTCGCGCGGGGTGTCGCCGACCGAATGCGGCCAGCACCTGTAC
>NZ_JBFUGW010000299.1:0-7041 GCF_056402735.1 Rhizobacter sp. P3_C12 | reverse complement strand
CCGCCCAGGTTCAGCCCGATCGGGCCGTGCAGGCGGTCGATCTCGGTGGGCGACAGGTCGAACATCGCGAGCCGCTCGCGGCGCTTCGCGGTGTTGCTGCGCGAGCCGAGCGCGCCGACGTAGAACGCCGGCGACTTCAGCGCCTCCAGCAGCACCATGTCGTCGAGCTTGGGGTCGTGCGTGACGGCCACCACGGCGCTGTGTGGGTCGAGCTGCATCTCCAGCGCCAGGTCGTCGGGCATCGCCTTGCTGAACTGCGTGCCGGGGACGTCCCAGGTGAGGTGGTACTCCTCGCGCGGGTCGCAGCAGGTCACTTCGAAATCGAGCGCCAGCGCCATCTGCGCCAGCACGCGCGAGAGCTGGCCGGCGCCGATGATCAACAGCCGCCAGCGCGGGCCGAACAGCGCGCGCAGCCGGCGGCCGTCGAACGCGAAGCCGTCGCCGCGCGAGGCGGCCTCGACCTGCACCGTGCCGCTGTCGAGGTCGAGCAGGCGGGCGACGAGTTCATGCCGCTGCGTGCGCTCGAGCACCTCGTCGACCCAGGCGGTGTCGAGCAACGGCTCCTGCACCAGCCGCAGGTTGCCGCCGCAGGGCAGGCCGAAGCGGGCGGCTTCTTCCTTCGTGACGCCGTAGGTGATCAGCTGCGGGCGCGCAACGCGCTCGCCGGTGCGCACGCGCTCGATCAGGTCGTCTTCGACGCAGCCACCGGAGACCGAGCCGACCACCAGGCCGTCGTCGCGCATCGCGAGCAGCGCGCCGGGCGGGCGCGGGGCCGAGCCCCAGGTCTCGAGCACGGTGACCAGCCAGACGGCGTGGCCGTCGGCGCGCCACTGGCGGGCCTGGGTGAGCACTTGCAGGTCGAGGCTGTCCATCGCGAAGCGGGTCGGGGAGGGACAGGCATCGTAGCGCGGGCAGCAAGGGCCTTGCCGGCGCAAGGCCACGGAAGAAAAAACGCCCGAAGCCGGAGATCACATGGGAGATGGCTTCAGGCGGGGAGGAATCTGTGGGGCAGGGCGGCGGTCAGGCGTCGTTGGCTTGCACGCGCTTGCCGATCACCGTCACCGCCGGCATCTGGATCACCGGCATGCGGGACTCGGCGTCGGCCTTGGCGCGAGCGGCCGTCTGTGCCGCGGTGTGGGCTTGCGCGGCGAAGCCGAGCGAGGCGGTGGCGAGCAGGGCGAAGACGAAGGCGACGGCGGAGAGGCGGCTGGTCATGGTGGGCTCCTGGGTGTGGCAGGGCAGCGGGGCTGCGATGGAGTGAACTCTAGGAGTCCGCCCCTCGCGCGCCCAGCGGCTTGCGACCAACTGCCGGAACGCGGGGATCAGCTGCGGCGCCGGCGGACAGCCGCGCCCATGGACTCACCGGCTGCGCCGATACGCCTCCGTCGCATCCCCCTCCATCCGGTAGCCCGAGCTGCCGAGCGCGGTGTCGCTGAACGCGGTGTGGATCGTGCCGCTGACCCACAGCGCGTCCATCGTGCGCACGCCGGCCAGCGGTTTCGCGAGCTTCACGTGGATGGTCTGGTTGGCCGGTGGCGGCGGCACGTGGATGCAGGCACCGAAATAAGGCACCAGCAGGAATTCGCGCAGCTGGTCGCTCTCGCCCTCCAGCGGCACGACGAAGCCGGCGATGCGCACCCGCTGCTGGTCCATCGCGGCATTGGTGGGCGCGTTGTTCCAGGCCCGCTTCAACCGGTCGAGCGCCGCCTGCGCGCGCGGGTCGCCGTCGCCGAACATCCGGAAGCTCAGCGCCTGCACGTCCTTCATCGGGTCCCAGTCCTTCGGCGTCAGGTCCTCCCAGGTCGTCAGCTTGTAGCCGCCGGCCACCGCCGCGCTCGCAGCGCGCGCCGCGACGGCCGGCGCCAGCTTGTCGCCGATGCGGTAGTCGGCCGCATCGGTCTTCGGGCTGTCAGGCACCTTCGGGCCGTCGGCCGCATCGCTGCAGGCGCCGCACAAGGCCAGCACGGCCGCGAACACGCCACTCCAGACTGTCTTTGTCTCGATCCTTTTCATCAGGCTTCCTTTCATCACAGGCGCGGCGTCAGGCCGTCCGACAACGACAAGCGGCAGGCCCGCCACGCCGGCAGCACCCCCGCCACCAGGCCGGCGGCGAGCACCAGGCCGATCAGCTTCCATTCCCCCACCCCCGACACGCCGGGCGCCGGCGCGCTGCCGAACTGCCCTTGCAGCCAGGGCCCGGCGAGCAGCGACAGGCCGGCCAGCAGCACCAGTGCGAGCGCGGTGCCGAGCAGCGTCGCGCCGACGCTCTCGGCCACCAGCAGCGCCGCGATGTGGCGCGGCCCGGCGCCCACCGAGCGCAGGATCGCCAGTTCGCGCCGCCGCTCGTTCAGGCTCGCCAGCACCACCGCCACCAGCCCGGCCAGCCCGACCACCAGCACCAGCGCCGACACCGCGAGCAGCGTGCGCTCGACCACGCCGACCACCTGCCACAGCTGGTCGAGCGCGACGCCGGGCAGCACCGCCAGCAGCGGCTCGGCGTCGAACTCGTTGATCTCGCGCTGGGCCCGGAACACCGCGCCGCGCTGGTCCAGGCCGACCAGCACCGCGGTGATCGTCTTCGGCGTCAGGTCGAACTTGCGCACCAGCTCGGGCGCGATCGCGAGACCGGGGATCGGCGCGCCGCCCTGCCAGTCGAGGTGGATCGCCTCGATCGCCTGCAGGCTGATGTGCACCGTGCTGTCGACCGGCGTGCCGGTCGGCGCGAGGATGCCGACGATGGTGAACGGCTTGTCGGCGTGCTCGGTGAGGCCTTCGCCACCGCTGCCGTGGCTCAGCGTGATGCGCTGGCCGATCGCGTAGTGCAGCGAGCGCGCGACCTCGGCGCCGACCACCGCCTCGAACACGCCGTCGATGCTGCCGCTGAACGCGCGACCCTCGGCCAGCACCAGCGGCCGGCGGTAACCGTAGCGGAAGTGTTCGAAGTAGCCGGTGCTCGTGCCCAGCACCGCGAAGCCGTGGTGCGAGTCGCCGAGCGACAGCGGGATCGTCCAGGCGACGCCCGGCCGCTTCGCGAGCGCCTCGGCGCTGGCCCAGCGGATGTTGTTGGTCGCCTCGCCGAGCCGGAACACCGCGTACAGCATCAGCTGCACCGGGCTCGTGCGGGCGCCGACGACCAGGTCGGTGCCGGACACCGATTGCGCGAACGCCTCGCGCGCCGCGAGCCGGCTGCGCTCGACGCCGAGCAGCATCGTGACCGACAGCGCGATCGCGGCGATCGCGAGGCCGAGCGTTGCGCGGCGGTTCCAGGCGCTTCTCAGCGCGATCTGCAGCAGAGGTCTCATGCGGCCTCCTGCTGCAGCACCGCGGCGCGGTTCAACTCGGCCAGCGCCACCTCGCGCGTGAAATGCGTGGCCAGCCGCCGGTCGTGGCTGACGAACAGCAGCGTCGCCTGCGCGGCACTGCACTCGCGCAGCAGCAGTTCGATGAAGCGCTGCTGCGTGGCCGCATCGAGCGCCGAGGTCGGCTCATCGGCGATCACCAGCTCGGGCCGGCCGAGCAGCGCGCGCGCCGCGGCCACGCGCTGCTGCTGGCCGACCGAGAGCTGGGTGGCCGGACGCGTGAGCAGCGTGCGCGACAGGTCGAGCGCCTCCAGCAGGCGGCGCGCCTCGTGCACCAGGTCGCCATCGGAGGCCGACAGCGCCCGCTGCGCGCGCAGCGCCGAGAACCGGCACGGCAGCAGCACGTTGTCGAGCACGCTCAGGTAGGGCACCAGGTTGAACTGCTGGAACACGAAGCCGACGTGGTCGACGCGGAAGCGATCCCGCGCGGCACCAGGCAATGCGGAGACCTGCTGGCCGAGCGCCGTCACGCGGCCCGCGTCGGGCACCAGCACGCCGCCCAGCAGGCCGAGCAGCGTGCTCTTGCCGCTGCCGCTCGGGCCGTGCAGGAACACGCGCTCGCCGGCTTGCACGCTGAAGTCGTCGATGTCGAGGCAGGGCGGCAGCGTGGGGTGCCAGCGAAAGCGCAGCTGCTGCACCTGCAGCAGGGGGGCAGGGGCCGGGCTCACCATGCGACGCTCCGGCGGCCCGGCAGCAGGTCGAGCGCACGCTGGCCCGATGGCGCGGCGACCTGCACCTTGAGCCGGCGCAGGTTGGGGAAGTGGCGCATCAGGTCGACATCGACGCCGGCCAGCGCCTGCGGCGCGTCGCAGGTCCAGCTGAAGTCGGCATCGAGGTCGGCGTGGCCGTCGCCGTCGGCCGGCGTCGCCTCGATCGACTCGCCGAGTGCCGCCGACGACGCGAGCCGCACGGTGGCGAGATGGCAATGCGCCGCGGCGGTCGGCGTGAACACGCCGCCGGCATCGCGCAGCGTGCGTGCCATCTGGCGCACTGCCGTGTGTTGCACGTCGGTGCGCGGCACGTGCTCGAAGCCGAGCAGGTTGTCGAGCGGGCTCTCGAGGCTGATCTGCAGTTGCGGGCCGTCGACGACGACGCGCAGTTCGGCGACGCCGTGCACATGGGCGCCGGGTTCGTGGGCCAGGGCGTGAAGGGAAGCGAAGGCAGAAGCCAGCGCAACGCATGCCGGCAGCAGGGAATGAATCTTCATGACGCGTGTATCCGGTAGGGACGAATGGCGACGAGTCCCGTTCGCCCTGAGCCCAAGAGGTTCTTGATTCCGTTCGCCCTGAGCAGGGACTGAGCCTGTCGAAGGCCCGTCCATCGAAGGGTTGTGCCCGAAGCGCGCAAGGCCTTCGACAGGCTCAGGTCCTTCGACAAGCTCAGGACGATCGGGCCCTTCGACAGGCTCAGGGCGAACGGGGGTTCAGTTCAGGACAGCGTCGAACGAGGAGGGGCGCGGCTCAGGTAGGCCGGCTCGAAGCGCGCATCCCGCGCGGTGACCGGCGCGGCCGCAGCCAACTCGAAGCGGGCCGACGAGCCGGTGGGTGTCGCCACCTGCGGCGTGGCCGGGTGGTCGAGTTGAGCGAAGGCCAGGCACTGCGCGCATAGCGCGTCGATGTCAGTCGCTTGGGCCGAACTCGCGTGGGACGAGGCCGCCGCCAGCGATGGCCGCTGGTGCTCCATCGCGTGCCCCAGCACGTGCAGCACCGCCTGCTGCTGGCTGAACACCAGCAGCAGCGCGAGCAGGACGCGCCAGGCGACACGGGAAGCGAACATGGCCGACAGTATGACGGCGCCTTGAATGTCAGGCCATGTCGTTCGGTGTCGCGAGGATCTGCGCCGTGCGCCGCACGTGGCCGAGCCGCGGCATCACGTACTGCATCGACGCGAGGTGCGGCTCGGCGAGCGGCGCGCTGCAGGCGTCCTCGGCGATCAGCAGCTGGTAGCCGAGCTCCCAGGCCGCGCGCGCCGTGCCTTCGACGCCGATGTGCGTGACGATGCCGCCCAGCACCAGCGTCGCGATGCCGCGCCGGCGCAGTTGCAGGTCGAGCTCGGTGCCGTGGAAGGCATTCCACTGGCGCTTGACGATCTGCAGGTCGCCGGGCGCGCTTGGCAGCGAGGCCGGGTCGTCCCACCAGTTCGCCGGCAACTCGCCGGGCGGCAAGGGCGCGGGCTGGTCGGTGGTCTGCGTCAGCAGCTCGGGGAAGCCGGCGTGCCAGCCGACCTTCACGCGCACGACGAGCGCGTTCAGCGCGTGGAAGCGATCGGCCAGCGCCGCGGCGTTCGCGAGCACCGTGGCGCTGTCGTGCGGGGCGCGGCCGAAGCCGGTGATGCCTTGCTGCAGGTCGATCAGCACGAGGGCGGTGCGGGCGGGGTCAAGAGGCCTGGAGTCAAGAGATAGCATGGGATCCTTCAGTGGCTTATTTGTGAGGGTGTCCTCGCAAAAATAATTCTATGAGGAAGATCTCACAAAAGTCCAGTGCCTCCGGTGCGGGCGATGCCGCGCCCGTGGAGCGCGTGCGCCGCCAGCGCGGGCACCAGCGCGTCGAGGTGCTGCTCGGCGCCGCGGCGCAGGTGTTCGCGGAGAGGGGCTATGACGCGGCGACGATGACCGAGATCGCGGCGCGCGCCGAGTCGTCGATCGGCTCGCTCTACCAGTTCTTCCCGACCAAGCCCGAGGTGGCGCAGGGCGTGATCGCGCTGCAGGCGGGCGAATTGCAGGCGCGGCTGGCCGCGATGGCCGAGGCGAGCGCCGGCTGGGATGTCGATGAACTGAGCGCGCGGCTGGTGGTCGCGTTGATCGAGTTCCGCGCCGCCCATCCGTCGTTCGCGCGGCTGGTCGACTCGCCGGGCGCGCCGGCCGAGCAGGTGCAGGCGGTGCGCCAGGCGATGCGCGTGCAGCTGGCGCAGATCCTCGCGCCGCATGCGGCCGGCCTGACGAAGGCGCGGCTGGCCGCGGTGTCGGTGGCGGTTCAGCAGGTGATGAAGGCGGCGGTCACGCTGAACACCGAAGCGGCGCCGGGCACGCGTGCCGCGCTGGCAGAGCTGAAGGAGATGCTGCGCGTCTATCTGCGCGCTGCACTGCAGGCCTGAATCAGGCAGCCAGGTCCAGCCACAGGTCGACCTTGGGCGCGTTCGGGTCGCGCGGCTTGCGCCGGCGATTCTTCTGTCCGCTGCCGAAGGTGGCGACCGGTGTCGTGATGCGGCGCAGGTCGTCGAGCACCGCGTCGGTGGGCGGCGCCTGGTGTGTCGATTTCGCCGGCACCGACGCTGCGTTGAACAGTTCACGCGGCAGGAACAGGGAATCGCTCATGAGGGCCTCGCTCGGTCGGGGATGTCGTGCAGCAGTGTGCAGCCGGCGTGTTTCAACGGGGCTTCCCTTCGGGTTTCATTTGTTGCACGCACCGCGACTTCCGGGCATAAAGGAAGGGCTCATCAGACGCACACGAACATACACACGCACAGGCCGGCATGCCGGTCGACAGGGAGGTGGCGTGGGGATCAGTCATGACGCCGCCGTGCCGGTCATCGGGCACGATGCAGCAGCAGTATCTGACGATGACGGCCCGGCGTTCCTGCCGGACCAGGCGGCCAGCCCGGCGCAGCGCCGGCGCGCAACGACCCTCATCGTGGTCTCCGCCCTGCTGTTCCTGAGCTTGGCACCGTTTGCAAAGGTCAAGCT
>NZ_JBFUGW010000298.1:0-7068 GCF_056402735.1 Rhizobacter sp. P3_C12 | reverse complement strand
ATGCGCAGGCGGTGGCGGTGACGGGGCGGCTCGCGAGCACCGACCCGAACCTGCAGAACATCCCGATCCGCACGCCCGAGGGCCGGCGCGTGCGCGAGGCCTTCATCGCGCCGCCGGGGCATGTGATCCTGAGCGCCGACTACTCGCAGATCGAGCTGCGCATCATGGCCGACATCAGCGGCGACGCGAGCCTGCTGAAGGCCTTCGCCGAGGGCATGGACGTGCACCGCGCGACCGCGGCCGAGGTGTTCGGCACCGAGCCGGCGGCGGTCACGAGCGAGCAGCGGCGCTATGCGAAGACGATCAACTTCGGGCTGATCTACGGCATGGGCGCGTTCGGGCTGGCGTCGAGCCTGGGCATCGAGCGCAGTGCGGCGACCAACTACATCGAGCGGTATTTCGCGCGCTACCCGAGCGTGAAGGCCTACATGGACGAGACGCGGGCGTCGGCCAAGGACAAGGGCTATGTCGAGACGCTGTTCGGGCGGCGCATCTACCTGCCCRAGATCAACGGCGGCAGCGGCCCGCGGCGCGCCGGTGCCGAGCGGCAGGCGATCAATGCGCCGATGCAGGGCACGGCCGCCGACCTGATCAAGCTCGCGATGGTGGCGGTGCAGAACGTGCTGCTGGCCGAACAGCGCGCGACGAAGCTCGTGATGCAGGTGCATGACGAACTGGTGCTCGAGGTGCCGGAAGCCGAGCTCGAGTGGGTGAAGGCCGCGGTGCCGCGGCTGATGGCCGGCGTCGCGCAGCTGAAGGTGCCGCTGGTGGCGGAAGTCGGGATCGGGCGGAACTGGGACCAGGCGCATTGACACTCACCGTGCCATGCGCACATCGCTCCCCATCAACCTGAATGACCTGCTGCACCAGCGCACGATCGAAGGCGAGCGCATCGAATACAAGGCCGGCTGGAATCCCGACGCCACACTGCGCACGATCTGCGCCTTCGCCAACGACTTCGCGAACCTGGGCGGTGGGTATGTGGTGATCGGGCAGGACTGCGATGCGCATGGGCGTCCGGTGTTCCCGCCGCTGGGCGTCGCCGAAGACCGGATCGACAAGATCCAGCAGGAATTGCTGGCGGCCTGCCAACTGATCCAGCCGCCCTACTTCCCGGTCTTGAGCGTGGAGACAGTAGAAGGACGCGCGCTGATCGTGCTTCACGCGCCAGGGGGCATGAACCGTCCGTACAAGGCGCCGGCATCGATCTCGACCAGGCACAAGAGCTGGCACTACTACATCCGCCGCTACAGCAGCACCGTCGAAGCGAAAGGCACCGCCGAGCACGAGTTGTTGAGCCTGGCCGCCAACGTCCCCTGGGACGACCGGCTGGCTCAGCCGGCTTGCTTGCCCGACCTGTCTCCGGTGCTGATGCAGGAGCATCTGCGCGAGGTGCACAGCGCGCTGGCCGACGAGGCTTCGCTGATGTCGCTCGACGCCTTGGGGCGGCAGATGAATGTCGTGGGAGGATCGAGTGAGTCGCCAAGGCCCAAGAACGTGGGCCTGCTGTTCTTCAACGAGGCGCCCGACCGCTTCTTCCCATGCACGCAGATCGACGTGGTCTGGTTTCCTGATGGTGCCGGCGGCGACCGCTTCGAAGAGAAAGTGTTCACGGGCCCRCTGGGACGCATGACTCGCGAGGCATTGGGCTACATCGAGCGCAACTACCTCTATGAAACAGTCTTGAAGCACTCCGACCGGGCCGAGGCCACCCGGGTCTGGAATTTTCCGTATGCCGCGGTCGAGGAGGCGCTCGTCAACGCCGTGTATCACCGCGCCTACGACGAGCGCGAGCCGATCGAGGTGCGCATCGGCCGGGACGAACTGGCGATCCTGAGTTTCCCAGGCCCGGATCGCTCCATCCGTTTGGCCGACTTCGTGGCAGGTCGCGCGGTGAGCCGCCGCTACCGCAATCGACGCATCGGCGAGTTTTTGAAAGAACTGGAATTGACCGAGGGACGCAGCACCGGCGTGCCCAAGATCCTGAGAGCGATGGCCGCCAACGGATCTCCACCACCGCTGTTCGAGACGGATGACGACCGAACGGCCTACCTGATCCGGCTGCCCGTCCACCCGTCGGCCCGTGCTCCCGAACCGCCATCGGACGAAGGCTCACAAGTCACCGGGCAAGTCACCGGGCAAGTCACCGGGCAAGTTGCACCGGAAGTGGAACGCCTGCTGACCGTGCTGGTCGGCGAGATGTCGAGGCAGGCACTTCAGCAGGCGCTGGGCTTGAAGCATCGGGATCATTTCAAAGCCGCATACCTGGGCCCTGCGCTGGTGGCTACGCTCGTCGAGATGACACATCCGGACGTTCCTCGCAGCAGCAAGCAACGCTATCGCCTGACTGACGCAGGGCGCCTCGTACTGCGCACCAAGAGTTCGACATAGCCCACGAAAAAGGGGCCGCAGGCATCACGCCCGCGGCCCCTTCCCTCTTCTGGCCAGCACCGGCCACCTCCGTGGCCGTTCCTCCCTGATCAGCCGAGTTCCGGCAAGCCCGTCAGGTAACCGACGGCCGAACCGAACTTGTCCTTGTAGTTCGCCTTGACCAGCGGCTCCAGGTCCACCTTCACCACGTCGTGCAGGCCCTTGATCCACTCACCGGCGTGCTGGAAGTTGCTCATGATGTAGGTCCAGCCGTTGATGTCGTCGACCGCGTGCAGGCCGGTCGATTCACCACCCGCCGGCACCGACAGGATGCGCGACAGCTTCTTCGTGTCGACGTTGTAGGCCCACAGGAAGTTGTTGACGTGCGTGGCGCTGTCCTCGCCGATGAACAGCGTGCGCATCTTCTCGGAGAACTTGATGTTGTCCGGATTGCCGATCTTCTCGGGGTTGGAGAGATTACCCAGGCCATCGGCCGCGATGTCCTCACCGACGATCAGCGCCTTGGTCTGCACCGGCACCCACTCGCTGTCGATCGCCGCGCCCGCGGTGTCCTTCTGGCCGCCGGCCAGCGTGTGCGCCAGGATGCCGCCGGCCACCAGCTTCTTGTCGAGGCTCACGCCCATCTCTTCGCGCCAGGCCGCGTCGCCCTTCACCATCGACGCCTGGATGTTCTGCAGCGCCGAGTAGCCGATCTTGTCCTTCGCGTTGACGGTCGTGCCTTCCATCTTCGTGAAGACCATGCTCGCGCCCTTCAGGTTGGCGTAGCGGTGCGTCTCGAGGAAGGCCGCGGCCTTCTCCATCCCCGGCACCAGCTTGACCCAGTTGGCCTTGCCGTCGCAGAAGATCTTCGTGTACGTCGCGTCAGCCGGGTCGGTCTTGCTGACGGCCATGATGTCCGACGGCTTCAGCGTGTTGGCGAGAACCTCCACGTCGGCGCTGGTCGCGTGGCCGAGGTTGATCCAGGTGAGCGGCGCGCCCGCGGCGGCCGGGTCGATCGAGAAGCCGGCGCCGACCTTAGCAACGTACAGCGTGCCGGCCGACAGGTCCTTCGCCTTGTCGGCGACGAACATGAAGAAGCCGCCGTTCGTGTAGTCGTCACCCATGATCGCGGTGCGCTGGTCGGGCATCACCTGGATCAGTTCGTGCGAGATGCGGCCCAGGCAGTAGTGCTTCTTGATCGTGCCGGTGCCGTCCGGGTTCACCGTCACTTCGGGCAGGTGGCCGTAGTGGTACGGGTTGGCCTTGGTCTGGTCGCCGAAGGTGTTCTTGCTGAACGCCAGGAACTGCGCCGTCGTGCTGGCGARCGGCGCATCGGGCTCGTACTCCTCGCTCGACAGGTGCGTGCCCCACGGCGACAGGCTCGCGCCGCAGGTGATCCACAGGCCGTGCACCGACGAGGTGTCGACGTTGTGGTACTTCACCAGCGTCAGCTTGCCGGTGGCCTGGTCCTGGTCGAGCGTGAGCACCGCGATCGGCGACGGCAGCGTGCCGTAGGTGCTGACACCGTCCTGGCCGGCGGTCGTGTACTCGAACTGCACGACGGCGAACACCGCCTTGCCCTTGATACCGGGCACGGTCGGGTTCGGCACGGTCAGCAGCGAGCTGCCGTCCGGCGAGTCGGAGAAGAACTGGCGCTCGCTGCCGACCTTCGAGTTGTCCATGATCTTCTCGCCGGCCATGTTGACATAGCCGCCCGCGAGGATGGTGCCGCCCTTGCCGTCCGGCACCATGTCGCCGGTGACGAAGAAGGGCTCGTACTTCAGCGCGAAGGTCTGCTTGCTGCCGTCGCTGTAGGTGGCGACCAGCTTGGAGCCGACCGTGGTGGTGGCCATCGCGGCTTTCTCGGTCTGGAGCGGCGCGGCCATCGCGGTGAACTCGACCGAGGTCACGGTGGCAGCCGGTGCCGCCGGCGCCGGGCCGTCGTCACCACCGCCGCAGGCCGCCAGCAGGCCGGCGAATGCGGTGGAACTCGTCATCGGCAGCAGCGGGGCCCCGGACAACAGCTTCAGGAGACGGCGACGCGCGTCGACGGTTGGGTGGCTCATCAGGCTTCCTTGGAGAGTGAGGGTGGCACGTCACCGCGCGTGGCGGGTCGTGTCGAGGTGTGTCTTGGCGTGCGGCAGGTTAAGCAGGCACCATGAAAGCGGCGTGACAAGCGCATGACGGCACCATGACGCCTCGAAACACCTTGCGCGGCAGCCCGGAAGGCCCGTCGCGCGCTTGCGTTCATACTGTCGCCCGACCACCAAAACTCGGAGAAGCCTTGGCATGAGCAAGATCCACTTCATCGGCGGCGAAAAGGGCGGCGTCGGCAAGTCGCTGATGGCACGGGTGCTGGCCCAGTACCTGATCGACCGTCAGATGCCCTTCATCGGCTTCGACACCGACCGCTCGCACGGTGCGCTGATGCGCTTCTATGCCGGCTACGCATCGCCGGTGCTGGTGGACCGCTACGAGGCGCTCGACGCGATCGTCGAGGCCGCGGTGGACCAGCCCGACCGCCGCGTGCTGGTCGACCTGGCCGCCCAGACGCACGACCCGCTGGTGCGCTGGATGGACGAATCGGGCGTGCTGAACCTGCTCGACGAGACGAACTCGCAGGTGCACTACTGGCACGTGATGGACGCCGGCAAGGATTCGGTCGACCTGCTGAAGAAGCTGCTCGACCGCTTCGGCCCGAGCTTCAAGTACGTGCTGGTGCGCAACCACATCCGCGGCAGCGACTTCTCGGTGCTGGAGCAATCGGGCGAGCAGGCCCGCGCGCTGTCGTTCGGCGCCAAGGTGGTGACGATGCGCAAGCTGCACGACACCGTGATCCAGAAGATCGATGCGGCGAGCATCAGCTTCTGGAATGCCCGCGAAGGCGACAACGACGCGACGCTGGGGTTGATGGACCGCCAGCGCCTGAAGATGTGGATGCGCGACGTGTACCGCGAAGTGGACGACGTCGAGGTGTGACCCGTAGCCCGGATGCCAATCCGGGTTCGTCGCCATCGCCCCACCCGGATTGCCATCCGGGCTACTTCGTTCCCTTGGTCGCCGCCTGGGCGATCTTGAAGAACACGTCGGTGTTGTCCATCACGCCGCTGAACAGCGAGGCCCCGCGGCCCAGCGCCGACAGTGGCACGTCGGTGGCGGTGTGCACCGCCTGGTCGCCCGGCACCTGCCCGGTCACCAGGAAGCCCGCCCCCTGGTTGCGCACGCTCGGGTTCGCCGGGTAGCCGCTCTGCGGCGCCTTGCCGACGAAGGGCTGCTGCGAATCCTGCGTCGGCGTCGCGTTGGCCAGCCAGCTCTCGTAGCGGTCGGCGTTTGCGCCGTAGCCGATCAGCATCTTGAAGTCGACATCGGTGCTCTGCGGGTAGCCGTCGGCGGCGATTCCGTACTTCGGGAACTTCGCGGCCTGGTAGACGCCGACCACCGGGTCGCGCAGCGTCGCGGCGCTCGGCGCGCTGGCGCCCTCGGCCGGTGCGGCGGCGGCGCGGATCGCGGCCACCGGCTTGGTCGACGCGCCGATGATCGCGGCGCCCGAGCACTCGTGGTCGGCCGTCACGATGACCAGCGTGTCCGGGTGCTTCGCGGCGAAGTCCTTCGCCACCTGCACAGCGCGGTCGAACTCGATCACCTCCAGCAGCCAGCGGTCGGTGTCCATCAGGTGCGCCTGCTTGTCGATCGACGCGCCCTCGATCAGCGCGACGAAGCCGTTCTTCTGGCGCGACAGCACCTGCAGCGCCGTCTCGGCCATCTCGTCGAGCATCGGCTGGTCGGGGAAGCCGTAGTCGTCGACGATGGTCGACACGCCGCGGCGCTTGTTGATCTTGTCGAACGCGACGTTCATGTTCGAGTACGAGAACAGCCCGAGCAGCTTGTCGGCGCCGGCCGCCGCGGCCAGCCCGAGGCGGTCGGGCGCATAGGCGAAGCCGGCGCCCTGGAAGTCGGCGATCAGGTCGCGCGCCGGGTCCTTCGCGCCCACTGCCGCGCCCCAGCCGGCCACCAGGTCCGACGGCAGCACGTAGTCGGACTTCGCGTCGCGCTGCGAGCCATTGACGGCCTGGCCGTTGCGCGAGCCGTCGGCCTTCAGCGCATCGCCGTTCGGCAGGAACCACTTGCGCCCGCCGCCCATCAGCACCGACAGGCCGGTCAGCCCGCGGTCGTCGAGGAACTGGTCGACGATGCCGGTGCCGTTGCCGCGGTTCGAGGTGTGCACCGCGTTGGCGGCCGGCGTCGCATCGAACACGTCGGCGGTGGTCACGATGCCCAGCGCCTTGCCCTGGGTGCGGTGCAGGTACTCCGACAGGTACTCGACGCGCGGGTTGTCGAACGCGTCGGCGGTGTCGTCGGGGAACACGCCTTCCTGGTTGTTCGCGGCCTTGTTCCCGGTCACGTAGTTCGACATGCCGGGCGACGAGTCGGTGACGATCGCGTCGAGCGACGAGGTCATCACCATGCCGGTGTTCGGGAAGGTGTCCATCGCGAGCGCCGCATGCGCCTTGCCCTGCGCATAGCCCTTGGCCATGATGCGCGCCGCGGTGCGGTGGGCCGCGCCCATGCCGTCGCCGAGCAGGATGATGATGTTCTTCGCCTTGCGGCCCGCGCCGGTCAGCGCGACGACCTCGAAGTTGCCGGTGGCGCTGACGCGCTGGCCGTCGCTCTGCGTCGCGTTGACGGTCAGCTTGTGGA
>NZ_JBFUGW010000297.1:0-7099 GCF_056402735.1 Rhizobacter sp. P3_C12 | reverse complement strand
GCGCCACACCTTGCGGTGCGCCAGGTCCAGGCCCTCGAACGCCTGCGGGCTGGTGACTTCGTGCACCAGATGGYGATCGATGTAGAGGACGGCGGTGCCGTCGTCTTCGGTGTGGACGATGTGTTCGTCCCAGATCTTGTCGTAGAGCGTGCGGGCCATGGTGGCTTCCAGGTGAGACTCTGGCGAATCGACGATTTTAGGCGCTGAACAACGAAAAACCCCGGCGCCAGGCCGGGGTTTTCGCAGGGTGAAGTTCAGGCTGCTTGCCGGCGGGCTCAGTTTCGCTGCGCGATCGGTTTGACGTTGCGCTGCGTGGCACCGTGGAATAGCTGGCGCGGACGGCCGATCTTGTACTCCGGGTCGCCGATCATCTCGTTCAGTTGCGCGATCCAGCCGACCGTGCGGGCCAGCGCGAAGATCGCGGTGAACAGGCTGACCGGGATGCCGATCGCGCGCTGCACGATGCCCGAGTAGAAGTCGACGTTCGGGTACAGCTTGCGGGCGACGAAGTACTCGTCTTCCAGCGCGATCTTCTCGAGCTCCATCGCGAGCTTGAACAGCGGGTCGTTCTGCAGGCCCAGCGCGTTCAGCACCTCGTGGCAGGTCTCGCGCATCAGCTTGGCGCGCGGGTCGTAGTTCTTGTAGACGCGGTGGCCGAAGCCCATCAGCTTGATGCCGGAGTTCTTGTCCTTCACCTGCTTGATGAACTCGCCGATCTTCTCGACGCCGCCCATCTTCTGCACGTCTTCCAGCATGTTCAGCGCCGCCTCGTTGGCGCCGCCGTGGGCGGGGCCCCACAGGCAGGCCACGCCGGCCGCGATCGCCGCGAACGGGTTGGTGCCCGACGAGCCGCACAGGCGCACCGTCGAGGTGGAGGCGTTCTGCTCGTGGTCGGCGTGCAGGATGAAGATGCGGTCCATCGCGCGCACCAGCACCTCGTTCGGCTCGTACTCCTCGCACGGCGTCGCGAACATCATGCGCATGAAGTTGCCCGAGTACGACAGGTCGTTCTTCGGGTAGATGTACGGCTGGCCGATGCCGTACTTGTAGGCCATCGCCACCAGCGTCGGCATCTTCGCGATCAGGCGGATCGCCGAGATCTCGCGGTGCTTCGGGTTGTTGATGTCGGTGCTGTCGTGATAGAAGGCCGACAGCCCGCCGACCAGGCCGGTCAGCACCGCCATCGGGTGCGCATCGCGGCGGAAGCCGCGCAGGAAGAACTGCATCTGCTCGTTGACCATCGTGTGGTTGGTCACCGTCTTGACGAACTCGGTCTTCTCGGTCTCGTTCGGCAGCTCGCCGTTCAGCAGCAGGTAGCAGGTCTCGAGGTAGTCGCAGTTGGTCGCGAGCTGCTCGATCGGGTAGCCGCGGTACAGCAGCTCGCCCTTGTCACCGTCGATGTAGGTGATGGTCGACTGGCAGGCCGCGGTCGACAGGAAGCCCGGGTCGTAGGTGAACTTGCCGGTCTGCGCATAGAGCTTGCGGATGTCGATGACGTCCGGGCCGATCGTGCCCTTGTAGACCGGCAGGTCCATCGCAGGGCTGCCATCGGAGAACGACAGGGTGGCTTTCACGTCGGATGGAGTCATGAGCATTCCTTCAAGCAGGGCAGGTTATGAGACTGAAAACACGCCTTCAGTGCCTGGCGCGCATCAGCTGCAGCACTTCGAGCACGTCGTCGCGCCGCAGGTCGCCATCGGGCTCCTTGCGGGCGAGCAACAGGTCCAGCAAATCGTTGTCGGACAGATCCATCAGCAGGGCCAGCCCCTCGGCCTGCCGGGTCGTCAACGCCGATTCATGACGCGCAAAGAACCGCTCGACGAACAGGTCGTTCTCGAGCAGGCCGCGCCGGCAACGCCAGCGCAGCTTGCTGAGGGCACGTTCGTCGAGCAGCGTGTCGGTCATGTCGAGTTCAGACGGCGCGGCGCACCATCAGTTCCTTGATCTTGCCGATCGCCTTGGTGGGGTTCAAGCCCTTCGGGCAGACGTCGACGCAGTTCATGATCGTGTGGCAGCGGAACAGGCGGTACGGATCCTCGAGGTTGTCGAGGCGGCCGCCGGTGTCCTGATCGCGGCTGTCGGCGATGAAGCGGTAGGCCTGCAGCAGCCCGGCGGGGCCGACGAACTTGTCGGGGTTCCACCAGAAGCTCGGGCAGCTCGTCGAGCAGCTCGCGCACAGGATGCACTCGTACAGCCCGTTCAGCTCCTCGCGCTCTTCCGGCGACTGCAGGCGCTCCTTCTCGGGCGGCGGCATGTCGTTGACGAGGTAGGGCTTGATCGAGTTGTACTGCGTGAAGAACTGCGTCATGTCGACGATCAGGTCACGCACCACCGGCAGGCCGGGCAGCGGCTTCAGCACGACGACGTCGGGCAGCGTGCGCATGTTGGTCAGGCACGCGAGGCCGTTCTTGCCGTTGATGTTCATTGCGTCCGAACCGCAGACGCCTTCGCGGCACGAGCGGCGGAAGCTGATGGTCGGGTCGACCGCCTTCAGCTTCATCAGCGCATCGAGCAGCATGCGCTCGCTGCCGTCGAGCTCGACCTCGAGGGTCTGCATGCGCGGCTTGGTGTCGGTATCCGGGTCGTACCGATAAATCTGAAATACACGCTTGGTCATGAAATGCTTTCGACGTTCTCGTGGCGATGGCTCAGAACGAGCGGACCTTCGGCGGGATGGATTCCGCTGTCAGCGGCGTCAGCTTGACGGGCTTGTAGTCGAGGCGGTTGCCCTCGCGGTACCACAGCGAGTGCTTCATCCACACCTTGTCGTTGCGGCCGTTCGGGAATTCCGGCGAATCGGCGTAGTCGTTGACGGTGTGCGCRCCGCGGCTCTCGTGGCGGGCGGCCGCCGAGATCATCGTGGCGAGCGCCGCCTCGATCAGGTTCTCGACCTCCAGCGCCTCGATGCGGGCGGTGTTGAACACCTTCGACTTGTCGGCCAGGTGGATGTTCTTCACGCGCTCGGCGATCGCCTTGACCTGCTCGACGCCTTCGTCCATCGTGGCCTGCGTGCGGAACACGCCGGCATGCTTCTGCATCGAGTTGCGCAGGTCGTTGGCCACGTCCTGCGCGTACTCGCCGCCGCTGCTCGCCTCGTACTTGTTCAGGCGGGCCAGCGTGCGCTCGGCCGCATCGGCCGGCAGCGGCTTGTGGGCCTGGGTCTTCAGCGCCGAATCGACGATGTGGTTGCCGGCCGCGCGGCCGAACACCAGCAGGTCGAGCAGCGAGTTCGTGCCCAGGCGGTTCGCGCCGTGCACGCTGACGCAGGAGCATTCGCCGACCGCGTACAGGCCGTTGACCACCGCGTTCGGGTCGCCGTCCTTCGGCACGACCACCTGGCCGTGGATGTTGGTCGGGATGCCGCCCATCTGGTAGTGGATGGTCGGCACGACCGGGATCGGCTCCTTCGTGATGTCGACGTTCGCGAAGTTGTGGCCGATCTCCAGCACGCTGGGCAGGCGCTTCATGATCGTCTCGGCGCCCAGGTGGGTCATGTCGAGCACGACGTAGTCCTTGTTGGGACCGCAGCCGCGCCCTTCCTTGATCTCCTGGTCCATGCAGCGCGAGACGAAGTCGCGCGGCGCCAGGTCCTTCAGCGTCGGGGCATAGCGCTCCATGAAGCGCTCGCCGTCGCTGTTGCGCAGGATCGCGCCCTCGCCGCGGCAGCCTTCGGTCAGCAGCACGCCGGCACCGGCCACGCCGGTCGGGTGGAACTGCCAGAACTCCATGTCTTCCAGCGGGATGCCGGCGCGCGCCGCCATGCCCAGGCCGTCGCCGGTGTTGATGAAGGCGTTGGTCGAGGCCGCGAAGATGCGCCCGGCGCCGCCGGTGGCCAGCAGCACGGTCTTGGCTTCGAGGATGTGCAGCTCGCCGGTCTCCATCTCGAGCGCGGTGACGCCGATCACGTCGCCGTCGGTGTCGCGGATCAGGTCGAGCGCCATCCACTCGACGAAGAAGTGCGTGCGCGCCTTGACGTTCTGCTGGTACAGCGTGTGCAGCATCGCGTGGCCGGTGCGGTCGGCGGCGGCGCAGGCGCGCTGCACCGGCTTCTCGCCGTAGTTCGCGGTGTGGCCGCCGAACGGGCGCTGGTAGATGGTGCCGTCGGGGTTGCGGTCGAACGGCATGCCGAAGTGTTCGAGCTCGTAGACGACCTTCGGCGCCTCGCGGCACATGAATTCGATCGCGTCCTGGTCGCCGAGCCAGTCGGAGCCCTTCACGGTGTCGAAGAAGTGGTAGTGCCAGTTGTCTTCGGACATGTTGCCGAGCGAGGCACCGATGCCGCCCTGCGCGGCCACCGTGTGCGAGCGGGTCGGGAACACCTTGGACAGCACGGCGACGTTCAGGCCGGCCTGGGCCAGCTGCAGCGAGGCACGCATGCCCGAGCCGCCGGCGCCGACGATGACGACGTCGAACTTGCGCTTGGAGATCGAGGAAGAGGAAAAGCTCACGTCAGAGTCTCCAGAGCACTTGAATCGCCCAGCCGGCACAGCCGACCAGCCACACCAGCGTGAACACCTGCAGCAGCAGCTTCACGCCCACCGGCTTCACGTAGTCCATCAGCACGTCGCGCACGCCGACCCACACGTGGTAGGCCAGCGAGACGATCACGACGAAGGTCAGCACCTTCATCCACTGGCGCGAGAAGATGCCCGCCCACTTGTCGTAGCCCATCGGGCCCGGCAGCAGCACCTGCACGATCAGCGCGACCGTGAACAGCGCCATCACCAGCGCGGTGGCGCGCTGGGCCATCCAGTCGCGCAGGCCGTAGTGCGCGCCGACGACCAGGCGCTTCGAACCAAAGTTTTGTGTCATGGTGTGGCGCGCCTCAGAAGAACAGCTTCCAGCCGAGGACCAGCGTCAGCAGGACGCTCAGCACCAGCGTGACGAGGGCCGACTGGCGGCCGAATTCCTTGCTGACCGAGTGCGTCGCATCCATCCACAGGTGGCGCACGCCGGCGATGAAGTGATGCAGGTAGGCCCAGATCAGCGACAGCGTCACGAGCTTGATGAACCAGGCCGGCACGAAGCCGTAGCCGCCCATGAAGACACCGGTGAACTGCGTGTACGAGACCTCGGAACTGAGGCTGGTGTCGAACAGCCAGATGATGAACGGGAGCAGCGCGAACATCAGCAGGCCGCTGACGCGGTGCAGGATCGACACCCAGCCTGCGAGGGGCAGCCTGTATTGGGTCGCGTCGATCAGACGCATCGTTCCTGGCCTCCGTGAGGAGATTGGCTTGGAAATCTCTGTCATACCCACCTTGTGTAATCGAGACGAAACCGAAAGATTTTATTGCAACGCAGCAGATTCTCGTGGGGGTCGGAGAAGTGATCGCGGCAAATGATGCGCCTTCCCGGTCGACTTCGCGCTAGCTGAGTTCATTCCTGTAGTAATGCGACTGGGTGTTGTAGAGGCCGCGGCGCAGTTCCACCGGCTTGTCGCCATAGGTGCGCGACAGCCGCTCGACGCTCAGCAGCGGCGTGCCCGGCGCCAGGCCGAGCAGCTCGGCCGCGGCCGCATCGGCCGCCACGGCACGCAGTTGTTCTTCGGCGCGGATCATGCGCACGCCGAACTCGGTCTCGAACAGGCCGTACAGCGGCCCGCGGTAGTCGGTGAGGCGCTCCGCCGTCAGCCCCTTGAACAGCGTGGCCGGCAGCCAGATGTCGTCGAGCACGACCGGCACGCGCCTGAACTGCAGCAGGCGGCGGATCTGGATCGCCGCGTCGCCGGCCTTCAGCTCCAGCGCGCGGGCGATCTCGGCATTCGGCCGCTGGCGGCGGCAATCGATGACATGGCGTGTCGCGCCGCCGATCTCGCCGTCGTCGGGCATCAGGCGCAGGAAGCGGTACTGGATCTTCTCTTCCGCATGCGTCGCGACGAAGGTGCCCTTGCCCTGGCGGCGCACCAGCAGGTTCTCGTCGGCCATCGCGTCGATCGCCTTGCGCACCGTGCCCTGGCTCACCTTGTAGCGCGCGGCCAGCTCCATCTCGCTCGGGATCGCCTCGCCCGGCTTCCATTCGCCGCCCTGCAGGCTGCGCGTGATCAGCGCCTTGATCTGCTGGTACAGCGGGCTGAAGGCCGGCCCGCCGGCACCGGCGGGGGGCGCCTCGCCGGCAGCGGCAGAAAAGGAGGGGATCGAGGCGGCCATGAGACCGCGATTGCAGCACAGCTCGCCCCCTGCCGTCCATGACTGATGGAAGATGTCTTATATAAGACATAAGATCCTTGACATGGAGGAGGGTCGACACCTAGACTCCCCTACACTTCTGGCTCGCACAGCGGGCTGCATCGACGGGCTGGCACCCAGCCTCTTCCTGCAGCGCTGTCATCGACCACTGAACCCTGCGGAGACTCCTCATGAGCAAGAAACCCGTTCGCGTTGCCGTCACCGGTGCCGCCGGCCAGATCGGCTATGCCCTGCTGTTCCGTATCGCCTCGGGCGAGATGCTGGGCAAGGACCAGCCGGTGATCCTGCAACTGCTCGAGATCCCCGACGAGAAGGCCCAGAAGGCGCTGAAGGGCGTGATGATGGAGCTCGACGACTGCGCGTTCCCGCTGCTGGCCGGCATGGAAGCGCACGGCGATGCCAACACCGCCTTCAAGGACACCGATTACGCGCTGCTGGTCGGCGCCCGCCCGCGCGGCCCCGGCATGGAGCGCAAGGACCTGCTGGCCGCCAACGCGCAGATCTTCACCGCGCAAGGCAAGGCACTGAACGCCGTCGCATCGCGCAACGTCAAGGTGCTGGTGGTCGGCAACCCGGCCAACACCAACGCCTACATCGCGATGAAGAGCGCGCCCGACCTGCCGCGCAAGAACTTCACCGCGATGCTGCGCCTGGACCACAACCGCGCTGCCTCGCAGATCGCCGCCAAGACCGGCAAGCCGGTGTCGAGCATCGAGAAGCTGGCTGTGTGGGGCAACCACTCGCCGACGATGTACGCCGACTACCGCTTCGCGACGATCGACGGCAAGTCGGTCAAGGAACTGATCAACGACGACGTGTGGAACAAGGACACGTTCCTGCCGACCGTCGGCAAGCGCGGCGCCGCGATCATCGAAGCTCGCGGCCTGAGCTCGGCGGCCTCGGCCGCCCAC
>NZ_JBFUGW010000296.1:0-7144 GCF_056402735.1 Rhizobacter sp. P3_C12 | reverse complement strand
GACAACCCTAATGCAGACGTTGGCAGACGACTGGTTGTGGCCGGCAGCGTGAGTTTGCCAGACCGCTCCAAAGCTGCCCTTCAGCATCGTAGGCCACACCGCCAGGGGCGCGGCTCAGAGCAAGTGCCCGAGCGGCGACCGCGCGCATCCTGCATGGCCCTCAACTCGATGGGAGACCATCATGGGCATTGCAGGTAGCGCCGTTCGTCGCGAACCGTGGAACAAGGGCAAACTCGTCGGGCAAAAGGCGCCATTCAAGCTCAAGGACATCTGGGCCCTGCGCGTCCGGTTGCAGATGGAAGGCCGGGTTCGTGAGTTGGCACTCTTCAACCTCGGCATCGACAGCAAGCTGCGCGGCTGTGATCTGGTCGGCCTGAAGGTCCGCGATGTGTGTCACGGCGATCAGGTGGCCGCGCGTGCCATCGTTGTCCAGCACAAGACCCAGCGCCCGGTTCAGTTCGAAATCACGCCGGCCGCCCGAGATGCCGTGCAGGCTTGGATCAAGCTCGCTAGGCTGAAGCCGGAGGGCTTTCTGTTTCCAAGCCGCCTCCACGACTCGCTCCATCTGGGTACTCGCCAGTACGCCAGAATCCTTGGGCACTGGGTCGAGGAACTGGGGCTGGATCGCGCCGACTACGGGACGCACTYGATGCGMAGGACGAAGGCGACGCTGATCTACCGGCGCACCAAGAACCTCCGCGCCGTGCAGCTGCTCCTTGGGCACTCCAAGCTCGAGTCGACGGTGAGGTACCTGGGCATCGAAGTCGACGACGCTCTTGAGATCTCCGAACAGACTGAAATCTGAGGCGATCGACGGCGGCTGCGCCGGCAGCTTGCTAGTGCCGCCGCCCGCACCACGCCGTATGCTCTCGATGAGCGTCGGCAGTTCCGGCCAGTTGCGGTCTCTCGCGAGCGACTGCTTTGCGGTAGGCTAACTGTCGTCCAAATCTGCCGCCCTGGAAGGACCGTTTCCCTTGTTTCAAGCTCCGGATGACTATCGGCCGCCAGCGAGCCGGGCCGAACTCGAGGCCCGCTATACCGCAGGGGAAAGATCGTTTCCGGAGACGGAGCTAAGCGACGCCGATCTTTCGGGAATCGTGCTGGACGGTGCAGACTTCGGGAAGCACTCCTGGTTCGCTGACGCGAACTTCACCGGTGCCAGTCTGCGGGGGACGAGCTTCCGTGAATGCAACGTGAAGTGTGCCGACTTCTCCAACGCAGACCTCACGGGCGCGACGTTCGAGCTCGCCGCGATAGAGTCCATCAAGGCAACAGGTGCCCTACGAGAGGGAGTCATAGTCAAGGGCGCGACGTTCTGCGGCTGCGAACTGGGCGATGATGACGAGCTGCCATCCTGGGAGTGGTAGTGAGGTGCCGCGCAAGTTCGCATAGAGCTGAAACCCAAGGGTCTCAGTTCGGCCATGAGCTGACCTTCGGCAACGACCGCTGGCGTCCGGCCTACCGGTCCGCTATGACGGTGTTCACGTACCATCGTTGCGCCACTCGATGTGGAGGCAAGGCGAGGAATACACGGCGTGAACAAAACACAAGACACCGTCGAACTGATGCTCGACTGGCCGCAACCATCCAGTGCGGGGGAGCCACGCGTCAGCATAGGTGCGGGGCCCCTCAGGGTCAGCTATGTGACGGCGGACGACAGGGTGGGGGCGCTGGAATTCGCGGTCTGTCACCGCCTGATCTACGGCCACCCAAACGACGAGGCTATCGCGTCGCACCCCCTGTATGGCTGTGGGCTGCAGTACTACTCAGTTCACCGCATCAAGAAGTCGTCACGGCTGCTCGAACTCGAGCAGGCCAACGCGATTCATCCCAGGCACAACGCCGAGACCTACTTGGTCGACAAGGAACACTTTGTGCTCACCTTCCAGGACGCCACCTTGGAGTGCCTGGTAAGCACTGGCGGGCGCTTCGCGCCGAAGGTCATCACGTTCGCGTCGGCGACAGAGGCGAGAGCTGCAGGCTGGGATGTCGCCTGATCGCCCGCGGACCGTCCCGCCCAAAGGCAGCAGCCGGAGCTGTCGTTCACTGAAGTCAGCTTTCGACCTTCACGGTTGGCCGAAAGTTAAGCGGCAGAACTCGGTCGTCCTCGACACAAGATCCGCTTGTTGCGGTCCAGCGCTACAGTTGCGGCTGCTTCATGTCGCGGTGCGAGAACTGAAATGATCATCAAGAAGAATCAGGTGCCTGCCGAGCGGGCCGAACCCGAGTCCTTTGGTGTCACAGATACCCTTCGACTGTCAGACGCGGGAGGGCTTTCGCAGTATGGAGCGTACGTGCGGACCCTTCATCCGGGGGCTCGGTCGTCCAACAATCACTGGCACGAGAACGAAGATGAGTTCCTCTATGTGCTGTCCGGTGCAGTCACAGTCACGGAAGGTGCTGAGGCGCATGTCCTTCACGCGGGCGACGCGGCATGCTGGCCTGCTGGTGTTCCCAATGCTCACCACGTGTCCAATCAGTCGGATGAACCTTGTTCTTACGTGATCGTTGGCACTCGCGTGAATCAGGACGTTTGCCACTACCCAGATACTGGACGAACGCTTCACACGGAAGGCAAGGCTTGGCGCCTTCTCGAAGCCGATGGGAAACTATTCAAATCCGGCACTTTCTAGGGCGGAGCCATTGCCGCGTAGCCTTCGCTCAAGCTTTGAGGGCGCCTGAACGGCATGATCAAGGTTCGCTACTTCAAACCTCAGGCAGATGCCAAATGACTGGATCTGACTCACGCACACACGTCGAGCTCAGCAAGCAMTCCGCGGTGCGCGAGGATCTGTACCCAGACCTTGAGGGGCACGGTCTTCCCGCACTGCTACAGCGCGGACTGGAGCGCATTGGTTCGGCACTGACTGTGGACCGACGGGATGACCTTCCCCAAGGTTTTCCCGCGTTCGCTCRTGTGCACGCGCCAGGGCGTTTGTCCCAAGTCTATTTAGCAGCTGGCGAGCGCTTGTTTCTTGTCGATTTTTGGRCCAAGGGCGTTCAGCTTGCGAGGGGGCAGACTCCCAACGTCGAACTCGCCGCCTCAGCTATAGATTTCTGGATAGCCGGTCTATCRAACTCAATGGCCTTGGCGGCATCCTTCCCCTTCGTTTCAGTCGCCGAGGGTGCCGAAGCTTTTGAAAGYGGCAAGGCTACGCAGCGGGCTTGGGATACGTATCTSCAGCGGGYCCCGACGGATTTCCCTGAACTCKCAGTATTCATACGTCTCGCGTACGAGACCCCACAACTGAGRCAGCTATTCCCTTTCACGAGCTTGTCGCGCTTGTGCTTCAGCAGGTGCACGGGCTAYCCATACACCGAGGACTGCCCAGTGGTCGGGTGCACGCCCGAAGGCAAGCACACCGTGTCGATTCCAGGACGCAGTCTCCCTGCATCGGGTCTCACAGCRGACGAGGCTCTCGAWTTGGTCCTGCGCAGCTTGCCTGAGAGCGTAGGTCCCGCCGTGGATGGCACGGCTGAAGATTTGTCTCGCTGAGCATGTAGCCCAACACTTCAATCAAGCGGTCTTCCCTGCTGAGGCCCCTCACGTCAACCGTTGAGCGGCAGTTCGTTGGATGTCGAGACCAGAAGGGTCGTTTGGAGGCAAGCTGCAGTTGAGCCCGAACGTCTTCAGCCGGCCARGAGCAGTCGGTCGGCAGTGTCGGCTTTAGAGTAGTCCCATCGTATGCATAGCTTCAACATCTTCGCCGACTATTTCCAGTTCTACCTGCAAGACGAAGCAGCYGACGGCAACCTTTYGGACRCTTGGCCTGATGAAGCGGTTGCGCGACTGCTTGCGGTTRYACCCGGCACCGTCGGCGTCGGCACGGTCAGGAACATGGAAGTTCCTGYCACATTGGAGATCCTGAMATCATCGCCTCCAACGAACGCGACGGCCTACGATCACGTCGTTGAATGCCMGCTGTTCGTAGCCGGTGAGAACTTGGTCATTGCCGGTTGCACCGACTATTTTCCAGGTGCGGCCCGCATTCCTGTGACCCCTGGGACTTATCGCGTGCGTGTTTGCTTCTCCGGCCTCGATTCGTTGTCTGAGGATGGCCTCGACGGCGATGATCGGTACCATCTTCAGATCTGGCCCGCCCCGTTGGAAGACGTTTCGGTCGTCAAGCAACGTGCGCCGTAGCCCGCGGTCGCGTACATGCCATGGCCGAATCCGGCCACTTCCGGACGTTCGCGGTCGACTGCTTTCGGGGCGCTCAGGCGTGGTTTGCTAACGTCCGCCCCTATGCACATCCTTTTGCGAGTCGGCGAAGACTCCAGTGGCAAGCCGGCCTTTGAGCCTGTTCATGCGGCGTCTTCTGGTGGGAGTAGGTACAGGATCGAATTCACGCCCGGTCTCGCTTATGGCATCGCTGCCGGTGATGAAATCGAACTCAGTCCCGAGGGGTTGTACACCGTCACCGACCGTGCAGGAAACATCGCTGTCCGTGTTTTCTCTGCGTCAGCATTCGCTGGCGTGCAGCTAGGCCTCACTGCAGAAGTCGAAAATCTGGGCGGCCGCCTTGACGGCAGCATCGACAGGGGGTTGGCTTTCACGATTCCACTTCGCGCCGGGTTCGCTCCCATCGAGAACGTCTTCAAACGCTTCGTCGCATCCCATCCGGGCTGCGAGTGGGAGTATGGAAACGTCCATGCCGAAGACGGCACGGCGCTGGGGTGGTGGGAGCGTGGCACCTGAAGGTCACTCTTCGGCGGCGGATTCAAGCGGTCGATCGCGACTGACTGCTTTGCGGTAGGCTATCCGGCCAGTCCATCGCTGGTCAGAGGACCTGTCGTGTGATGGCGTCATCTGCATGAGTCAAAGATGCCGGCGAAGAATCTACAAAATAGGGGGGCCAATGGGGTGGGCAGCAAACTACATCGCGCGGTTGAAGGCTGGAGAAGTTGTTTCATTTCGGCCGCGCGGCAACTCTATGGTGGGGAAGGTGGAGTCGGGTCAGCTTTGTACGGTCGCGCCGATCGCCGATCACTCAACGCTCAAGGTCGGCGCCATTGTCTTGTGCAAGGTTGGCGGCGCCGAGTACCTACACCTCGTCAAGGCAATTCAAGGCGAACGCTTCCAGATCGGCAACAACAGAGGTCGGATCAACGGCTGGGTAGACGCCAGTGGGATCTACGGAGAGTGCATCAAGGTCGAATCATGAGGGCGCTGCGCTCGTCGGCAATCATCTGCCGGTCGCAAAGGACTGCTTCCGGCCGCAACGACAATGGCGGCTGCGCCTGGTTGGCGGTTCTGGATGAGCATCAATGAGCGCGAAGTATCACTTCAGCTACCAGCCTGATTGGCGCTCAGCGCCCGTCGCGTTTTGGGTCCATCGACCGGTGGACGGTTCAGCCTCGTTGTTCGATCTGCCAGCGCCATCGTCCGTCCCTCACAAGGGCTTTGTCTTCTTGCACGTGGAATTCGATGGCGCCGAACTTCGCTTCAGCGCTCCTGCGCAACTGGATCACTTCATCGATGTGCTGTCGAAGCAACCGCTGCCAACATCGCGCAACCTGGCATCACAGAGCGGCCTCCCTGTCGGCCCGAACGGCCATTGGCTCAGTCGCCTACCTGCGTCCCTCAAGTCACCGCGAAAGCGTATGCGGCTCGTCGAGGCCCTGAAGGCGATCAGGACGAGCACCATTGCGACTGGTGACGGTGCTTCGTTCCCGAGCATCGCAGCTGGTTGAGCCTAGATCCGATATCGGCCAGCAACTGACTTTTGGAAGCGTCCGCTCCTGGGCGACACCGTGAGAGGCTACGATGCCTCAGTCAGCGTTTCGGAACGGTCAACGTACAGCCTCAGCCGTCCTCGCAAGGGATGCAGGCGTCGACACCTGGGGCTGACAACAAGCACAGTCTCCACGCTAACCTGGCGTCGAACTCGGCCGGCAGAGGGTCACAGATGGTCATGGAATCGCTAACGTCCGCGCTGCATGCGTGGAGGACCGAGGGAATCCACATTCAGCCCGGGTATCCGTCCAACGAGGTAGTTGCCTTGCTCGCGAGGGCGGGCCGATGGGCGTCAACCGATGTGATCGAGCTGTTCGCGGCTTGCAATGGAATGACTCGAGGTCAATCCGATCGCGACTTCTTCTCGTTGTGGCCTATCGAACAGTGTGCTCAGGAGTGCGCAGGTTTCGAACGAGAGTGCATTCCGTTTGCCGACTTTCTGATCTCATCCCACGAATACTTTCTCAGAAGAGAGTCTGTTGATCGATCGTCCGTCTGGATTAGCTCCGGCACACAGGTGGCCTCCAGCCTCGAGGAGTTCTTCCACCTCCTCGTTGTCGATCGGCGAAGCCTGAACATCGTACTGAGGTAGCCTCTGCGTCTCGATTCGGCCAGGAGCTGCCGGTCGCGACTGACTGCTTTCGGGTAGCCTTGGATACATGCCTATCCAGTCACTGGTTGTTCATCTCGAATCGCCGTACCGCGAGTACGAGTCGGGGCAGGCGCCTGCCAGAGACGTGGTGCTCGTGGGGCTCAGATGGGACACTCCCTCGTGGCCTGAACTGGCGGTGGCCTGGTTAGAGCAGGGCATGCCGGTGGACGCGGAAATCGCCGAGTGTCTTGAGGAAATCGAGTGTCGAACGAAGTGGCCACAACGCCTTCGGCACCGAGCGCGCGCTTTGCGCCGTGCATGGCTTGACCGAACTTGAATCGTTCGCGATGGCGACAATCGGCCAGGAACTGCCTCTCGTCAGCGGCGGCTTTCGGGTAGGCTAGGCCATGCTCAGCAATGGCTCCTCGATCCAGCTACCGTTTACCGTCGAGTCGGTAGCCACGGTGCTTGCGTGGGGCGCAGCGCCAGACACGGCGCCACATTCGCACAAGCAAATTGCAGAGTGGTGTGACAGCTTCTGGTGCCGATACCTGGACGTCGACGCGCCCAAAGAGATTGAGCGGCTGTTGCCGATCCTCACCGACGTGGAAACGCAGTGGGATCTCTATCTCGCGAACACCTATTCATTGGGCGAGCTTCGGACTCGTTCCTTCGAGAGCGAACGAATGCCGACCGCCTGGTTTGAGGAATGGCTCAAGGCAGCTTCACTGTGACGATGACGGCTTGCGAAAGGCGAAGCTACGGCGCTTGGCGGCCAGCAGCTGCCTGTCGCGAACGGCAGCTTTAGGGTAGCC
>NZ_JBFUGW010000295.1:0-7147 GCF_056402735.1 Rhizobacter sp. P3_C12 | reverse complement strand
GGCGATGGGACGCAAAGCATGGCAGTTCGTGGGTAGCGAGCTGGCGGGTCAGCGAGCGGCCATCATCATGAGCCTGGTGCAGTCAGCACGTCTGAACGGGCATGACCCCTGGGCCTACTTGCGTGACGTGTTGGAGCGGCTGCCGATGCTGCCCAATAGCCGACTCGAAGAGCTGTTGCCTCATCGGTGGACTCCGCCGCAGACTTGAGCAACTGACCGCCGTCAAGATGGGACGGCCAGACGCTCACGAGCAGCTGAAAGAACAGTGCCTCGAACTGCTCCCGTTGCCGCGCTCGTCGCTCGTCGCTCGTCGCTGTATTCGTCCCTGGCTTCTTTGAGTGATTTTGCCTGCACAAACCCTGCCCAAAACACAAGCGCACCGGCGATCGCTGCAAACAGCGCGTTGGCACCGCCGAATGAGTCGCCAGCCTGACCGAGTTCAGCGACTCCAGGGGGAGCAGCAGCGCTTGCCGATGGGGCCTTGGCTGCAGCAGCAGCCGCTTCGACTGCAGGCCTATGCGCAACAAGCCGGTGGGCCAGGCTAGCGCCTTCCCAGCTCCATGCAAGCCACAAGCCAATGGCTACGCACAGTGCGATAGCCAAAACCCACCATTCGTCCAACGAAGTTAAGTTCCAGTGCTTTTGCCCGTTGGATCTATTCGCCATCTAGCCTCCCTCATGCGACTGAGCTGCACGACGCCACCTTGAAGGCAATTCTCCCTTTGCTCGCGGCCGCATTGTCGATATAGTTCAGTTCTAGGCCGTCACGTCGGCCTGCCCGCCCACCTTGTTGGCGAAGCCGTATCGGCACCGTGCCCGCGGGCAAATCCGCGGGAATCTGATCGCATCCCTTGGTGCGTTGTCAGGCTTGGTGTGTGGGCGTACCAAGACGGACGGCGCGCAAACCATTGGATCGATCATGAAAATCTCTCTGGCTCCCAACGACCTTGAGCGCCTGCGGCGCCAAGCGAAGAAAACCGCCTTCGCCGAGGGCGTCACCCATACGCAAGCCTTGGATCGGGAGGCCGTTCAGCGCGGCTTTCAGAACTGGGCAATCCTCCATCGGACAGTCGAGTTGGCTCCTGGTGGCCGTTATCCCATCTTCTCGCGCACCCTTGAGGAGATGAGGGCAGTGTTCCGGATAGATTCTCGTACCGCGCGCATGTCCGACGCGGACCGAATCAAGCGCCGCGAGATGCCGGATCTATGGAGTCAGTACTCCGATCCCCTGAGCGCCTTGGAGTACGCCAGGAACTACCTCGAACTGGCGCTTTCTCTGCCGCGGTACGCCGTCCACTCGATGTCTGTCGGCTACATCGAGATGAGGGTACTGTTGCCCTACGTGCTGCAGCCACTTGAGGGCCGAGATCGCTTCATCTTGCTCGGCCGTGACTACAAGCCACTCGGAATGGCTCAACGTGACGATCACGTTCAGTACGAGGACTACCGGAATCTTCATGTCCAGGTGCCGACCGACAAACTGCACGCCGTGACCCGCCATCCTCAGTATTCACCGGGCTACCTCTACGGCGCGTCGCCATATCTGTCCCGGAGGAATGCCGAGGCTTATTTGGTGCAGCTCAACGCTTTGATCGAGCTCGTGTCTAGCCATTCTGGCTGATCACGAGGGAGCGGCGAGAGATCAAAATGGCGCCGCAACTGAAACCTGCCGCCTCAGTATTCGCGCGAGCATCATCGTTGACACTGCGGCATCGCGGAGCGCGTTGGCTGCCAAATTCTCATCACTCGAAACGTTCATCGCGGCCCCGTTGGGTTCTCGTTTCGAACGCATGCTCCCCCTCGACCTCCTTGGCAAGCCTCTGTCGCAGCGCAGAAAGCCCTGGCGTCAGCTCGGCCGGGACGATCTGTCCGACCTGGCCGAGCAAGGTGGCATTCCTCTCGATGATGGTGGCACGTGACCCACTCCACGAAGACGGTGAGAACTGATCGGCGAGGCGGGCCAGCACGGCATCTTTATCCTTCGCGTGGATCAACAGTTGCTGCGCCTGTGTAGACCAACGAGGGCCATCCTCGGCAGTTTCACTCGGCTCGCAAAACGGCACGAACGATGCGGCCAGAAGAAATCGTTCGGCCGGACGTTTCTCGCACCACTGCAGCACCTTGTTCGCTGGGATGACATCGGTCGGTGAAACACCGTGATGCTTGTCCGCCTGCAGCAGCCGCGCCGCCGCGCCGTCATCTACCGCCACGTCGAACCAGGCATCCAGCACCGAAACGGGGTGGATTTCAAGCAGGGCACGCATCAAATCCGTGTGCTCGAAAGCATAGACGCGATCCGCCAGAAGGTCACTGACTAGCTGCCGGGCGAACTGCTGAGCGGCAGATTCTCCGTCCGGGCTTGGCAGCATTCGCCGGATCAGATCGCGCAACTCGTAGTCCGAATCTTCCGTGAACTGGCTCCGATCCAACGTCAGCCTACTCAGCAGATGCCGCGCTGCATCGACCAGGGCCGGCTGCTGCTGTTCGCAATCTCTTTCTGGGCTCCAGACGCGCGCCGAAAGGATGCTCAGCGCGACGTGCGTACCCAGCTGGTCATTCGAAATCGCGATCAGGAAGTCGCGTAAAGCTACCGGATCAAGCGACTTGGAAGCATGGCCAATGGACTTCAACTGCACGGTGGAAATCGTGCCTGCTGCCCAGGCCGCCTGCAGGCGATTCAGTCCCTGATCATCAAGTGACATCCCGAGCTGCAGTTCGACCAGTATTTCAGAGAGTGACGTGTCCTGCCATGCCAGATCCAAAAGCTTGGTCGCCAGCGCCCGGTCACCCGCAGCCAGTTCAGATAGGAACCCTATCAGCACGCGGGGGTCGCGCTCAGCCTTGGGCCGCGTCTTGAAGCCCATCAACAGTCGCTGCCAGAGATGATCAGCGTCGGCCGAGCTCTGCGCCAAGCCTTGGCCCAACGCATAGGCAGCGACACCGCCCCTGTACAAATCGTCATTGAGCTGGTCGATCAACGCCGCTTCATTCGCGAGGGCTGCACCGAGTTCTTTCGCGGCCTCGGCCCGCCGTTGGTAGGAACCGCCCGCATCGGGTGAGGGGCTATCCGAATCTGGTTCCATGTTCCAGCCTGTTGCCCGCAGCACCGCCGAGACCTGCTGTTCAAGTCCTGCCGGACGAAGAGCAGACTCCAGACGAACGAGCCGGGCGTGAACGTCACCTTCCGCCTTATTTTGGTCGTAGCGCAAGATGCGACGACAGGCCGCCCACCCCTCCAGCCAGAACCCATCGGCAGCAACGCGACGTGCCAGCGCGTCCACCTGTTCGTGCATCCCTGCACGAGTCCACAACCCCCGCAGGTGGCTGCCCAGAGCGGACCTGATTGCATCGCGGTGATCAACCAATCTGCGTTCGCACAACTGCATCACGGTGGCGAACCATGCGCGGATCTCGTCAGTGTTGCGGGCGCGATAGCCATAGTCTCGCGACCTGGCACCGAACTCATCGGTGATGCTGTAGTGAAAGTTTGCGGTGGCTAGTAGCTGGTTGATGGCAGCGTATCCCATCGAGTGGCTGGTGCCGTCCGCGGCATCCAACAGCGACTCAGCGAGCGCCACCCGCTGCGCTAAGGTGGCGTGGGTGCCTGAGCTCATGATCTGGAACAGCGACACCCAGTGCGACCTGGCCGGGTTCTGTTGCGGCGTCGCCGAGGGGGCGACAGCGACCTGATACAGCATCGCGGCGCAGCGTTCGAACATCACCGGTTCGTAGGCAAGCGACCGAATCACCTGCATGAACTGGCGCCAGACGCCGGGTGAATTTGCACGCTCCAGCGTCTTCAACGTCGCCGTCTGGTCTATGGCAGCAATGTTGATGAACATGTGGTGTCCATCCTCGTTCAGTGACAACAGGTCGCCGAGCGGACCGCCCGGGGCCAGCCACCGAGCCGCGACTTTCATGGCCTGTGGATGAGTCCCGATCATGGAGAGCCGTCGAGAAAATGAACGCAGCAGCCTCGGCGACCCGCCTAGGCCTTGAGGGCCATCTATCCACTCGTTCGGGATCTCATCAAGCGCCCAGCCGGCCAGTCGATTGGCAATGGCGTGCGGCAATATCGCCCTCCAGGGACCGCGTCGCTGCAGCAGGTCGCGCGAGTCCAGTTGGCTGCACGCGCTGAGCAATTGGCGTGGCGTCTGTTCGACAAGCCTTCCCAGGATCTCTAGCTCGCTGGCATCGGACTCGGGGTCCGCATCGAACGAATACACCAGCGACAAAAACTTCGCGGCCTGCAGCAGTTCTTTGTCGATGGCATGGCGCTGCCAGAAAAGGCGTTGGAACAGTTCGTCGTCCGTGAGGCTCTTAATCTCTCCAAAGCGCCGTACCACATCGGCCAAGACGATAGCGATGCGTGCATTCCCACCCGCCACCACCGCGATGCGACGTGCATCGATCCCGCTGAGTTCAGGAAAGCGTCGCCGCAACAAGGTGTTGATCAGCTCCTCCGACGCCGGCTCTAAACCCAGCACCTCCGTGCCCTCCGGTTGGTCCTCTCGCACGTCATACTCGATGGTCAGTAAGCTGAGCACCGAGCCCGACGTAGCGCAAAGCTCCGCCAGTTGGCGGTGCAAGGCGGAGGAACAGTTGTCGACGATCAGCACGGCACGTTGCGCCGAGGCAATCAGGTCGGTGGCGACGGCTACAGGCTGAGGGGTGGGGCCATCATTCATGTTGGCGTACAAAACCACCGCCGGGTCCAGAGACTTGGCCGTCACCTCACGTTCAAAAAGCGCCTGTGCAAACCTTGTCTTGCCCACGCCGGACAGGCCGACGAGTCGGACGGCCTTGCCAGGTCGAGCAAGAACCTCGCACGCCCATTCGAGTGCCGCTGCTGTCGAAAGCTCCTCGCTACCTTGGCGCGCTCGGAGCGCTTCTTCCGCGATGAAACTGCCCGCTTGCTCCGGAGCGCCACTCCATGGACCCCAAGCACGCCAACCGGCAATCGCACGCCCAGCTCGCTCCCTCGCCCACACGAGGACGCCAGGAAATGCGTTGACCCACGTCGCCAAGCGGCGACGGTCGTAGAAGTCGAGATGCAAGTCCTCCCCGCCAACCAGATCACCAAGAGCCTCGCGCATGGCCTTCCTGCGGTCGCTCAGGCCGGTATGGGAGACCGTGCCGCTTGAGCTGACGATGACGTAAGCACCCTGGACGGCGGCAAGGTCGGCGATGACCGGGCGCAGCGTATCGCCTGGCCTCATCTCATCCCTGACGGCTTTTGCCGCCATGTCGGGCTTCTTAACCTGGAAGCCGGCAACGCGACGCGGAACGAAGCCCTCGGCCCATGCCACGCCAGCTGGCAGCGCGACATGAACATCAACACCTCCGTCTTTGGTGGTCTGGCTCCCGCCCCATGTAACAGCGACGGTCGACTGGCTCGCGCGCCGCACCTCGGCTTCACACAGGCGTGCCACTAACTCACGCAGATCAGCGTCGTTCAGGGCGAGGATGTCTTCTGGAGAAATTTCGAGCACGGTTGTGGTGGTGATCTGTGGAAGGTCACTCCAGCATCGTAGCTGGCGTGCCCGCGCTCAGTCGCTGGCCGAGCGGATCGACACCGACACCCAGTTGTGAGAGGCGCATGTACTGGCCGCGCAGATTGGCTCCTTGCTCGCGCCTCATCACCTCTGTGTTGAATCATTCAGTGCTCAGCGAGCGTACCGCGCGGCGCAAAGTACGCGCTCTACCGTTTCGCCCTGCTCGAGCGCCGATCGAGGGGAGCGACCATGGAAGGCGCCATTCCCTGACTCCAGCCAGGTCAGCATGGCCCAGCCGCTTCCACGCAAGGCCTGGCCGAGTTCTCGAACCACCGACCACAACGGCGCTTCAAACTGCCAACGCGGAAATCTCAGACCCAGGCTCGGGTGGCCTAGCGCGATGACGCGCGGTCGTGCCATCGTCGCCCATCTGCACAGCTGAGCTGTCGTCACACCGGCGAGCGCCGCCGCCTGTTCGACGTCAACCATGTCGGCTCGGGCTGCGCGGTCATAGTTCAGCTCCATGCTTTGACCTCCCGGTGTAGTCACCGCGGCGATGGGTTGCTCATGAGATGACGGAGATCGGGCTGCAAGTCCGCTCAGAGGCGAGGCGCGCCACTCCTTGGCGTTGACGTCCGATCGGCACCGCGAACGACAGCCTCTCTCGCGAGAATAGTCGATTCTGGACTTGCCTGACCCCAAATGCGAAGGAACGTGGGTCTGGGCTACGCGTGCAGGACTGGAAGCAAGGCTAGTCGGCCTTCCTCGTGCGTCGATGGAAGCCCCTGGACTGCTGGGCCTTGAGCAGCGCAAGCGCTGTTAGGCGTTCATCAAGTTCCTGGGCGAACCCAACGAAGGAGACCCCGAGCGCCGACAGCCAGCCATGCAGTTCAAGTACGTCAAGGCGTCGCACCCCGCGCTCACTTTTGCTGATGTCGGATTGCCGTAGGCCGGTGCGCTCAGCCAACTGAATTTGCGTGACGCCTGAGCGTTCGCGGGCAGAGCGAAGCAGATCGAGCAGCACACTTTCTGGGGTGATCTTGATGGTTCGAGGCATACGTCACAGGACCGGAGGCGCAGACGATGCATGCGAACTTGGAATATGCGAAAGTCGACTAATATGAAGTGAACCGCGGTCTGGTGCGACCGCGCACGGGGAAGAGAAGAACACCGATGACGAAAACCACGCACACTCTCTCGAATGGCCAGGGCGTTTGGCTCTGCACTTTCACCGGAGAAGTTCTGGAGCAGACCAAGACTTCAACCACGTCGGTGTCTCAGCAAGTTTCGACGGTCCTTAGCACCTCAATGGTGATTCCTGGACAGATCGAAGCCAGAACACAGGCAGAGCACGAAATCTGGCTGCGTGCCTCGGATGGCCGCGAACGACCCATTCACATGACCGACATCGGGTTGGCTGCCCGCCCAGGGCACACCGTTGACCTTGCCCGCGGAATCCGTATCCCTTGCTGAGTGGTTCAATCCAGGCAAGGAGAACGAAAGTGACGAAGGCAAAGAGAGCGCGCTACACGCTGGAATTCAAGCTTGAGGCGGTGCGGATGGTCAAGGGTGGGCAGAGCCTGGCGGTGGTGTCGAAGGTGCTGGGCGTGGCTGATCAGACGCTGCACAACTGGCTCAAGGCGGACCAGAGC
>NZ_JBFUGW010000294.1:0-7193 GCF_056402735.1 Rhizobacter sp. P3_C12 | reverse complement strand
ATCCCGAACCCGGGCGCGATCCAGGGCATCACCGTGCTGCAAGGCGGCAAGACGCTGCTGAACTCCCAGGCCAGGGCCGCCAGCACCGCCGTGCGCGCGCAGGCGGTGTCGGCTCCGCGGGTGCAGGTGCAGGAAAGCGGCGGTGCGCTGACGCTCACCTGGGATGCAGCGCGTCACCCGTACCTGACCGTGACCTGGGTCGGCACCGAGCAGCGCCGCACCCTGGCGCAGGACCTGCGCGGTGGCAGCGTCACGCTGTCGAGCGCCGACCTGCCGACCGGCGGCAGCTTCGAATTGGGGTTGTCCGATGGTCTGAACGCGGTGCGGATGAACCAGGCCCGCTGATTCCCAGCGGACCCCGGCAACAAGGGCGCTCAGACGCCCCTGTTGCGCAGCAGGGCCCGTGCGCGGCGCCGGGCACAGCCTGAGGATGATCCTGCGGTGCCTACGGGTACCTGGCTGGCCTGTCGTCTCCGACTTCGAACGACTGGCCACCAGCCCAACGGCTTACGGCGTGCAAGGTTCCGGGATCTGCGTAGCTGCCTTGCGCGCGCCCCAGCTGACGTCCTGCCGCTGGAGCCTCTCGACGACCTCGTTGACAGGCACTGCAACCACGTCGAGGCTGCAGCTTTCGCTGCCTTCTGCGGCGTGGAACACCGCCACATACTTCAGCCTTTTCTGAGGGATGAACAGGACACGCTGGGAGCAACCACGCTGTCCTTTCGGCGGGCCGGCGGCGATGATGAAGGGAACGCCTTGGCCCAAGCCCAACTGTTCGGGCTCGGTCGTGTTCGCGTGGAAACTGAACCTCATCCCCGAATCTTCGGCCACGCAGCGCGCTTCTGGCGTCACCGTGAACAGCGTAGAAGACAAGTTCTTGCTGGCCACGAAGAGAATCTGTGCCAGCTTCTCCTCGGCTTGCGCGAAGGTGCCATGGCAGAGGCTCAAAAGCCCAACGACAAATGGCAGCAGCTCTCTTTTCATGTTTGCACTTCCCGCGGTACGAGTGTCATCTGTCGATTGTCGCCGGAGCCGGGAGCCTCACCTGCGAACAATCGTCCTCGCATGCCTCGTTTACCGAGTTCACGAACCGCTTTTAACCCCCGATTCCCCCAGCCCGCAGATGTTTGTCTTGAGCAGATCGAGCGCGCGGCAGATCGCCCAACCACACCCGTAGGCCACCAGATCCCACACGTCGAAGGTGGAGCCCAGTGCGATGCGCAGAACGCGGTGCAGCACTGTCTGCCCGTGCAGGCCCAGCACGTCGACCATGCCCAAGCCTTGCAGTCCCTCAATTGCACATGCGAACAACAGCGCCCACAGCGCCAGCCGCGCGGCCGGCTGTACCACGCAGGTCCGCAGCAAGGCGTACACCAGCACAACCACCAGCACGTCGCCGCCAAAGCCGCGCAATACGCCCGGTGGCACATAGCGGGCGATGGCCACTTCGACGGCCAGCAGCGCCAGGGCGGCGAGCAGCCAGTGGGGGCGGAAGGTGAATGTGTTCATGGCGTTTCAGGCTGGGCGGTGGGTTGGCTCTGCAGTCGGCTGTACCAGTCGACCTTGCGCGTCAGCATCATCACCGCGGCCAGCACGCGGTGCGCGTCTCGCACACTCGCTGACAGCGACAACAAGGGCGCCTCAAACGCCCTTGTTGCGCATCCAGTCCGCGGTCTGGAAGAAGGATTCGCGCAAACGCGTGATCAGCGCCGGGTCGAGCCCGGTCTCCTGCATCGCCTGGTGCATGCAGGCGAGCCACTGGTCGCGCTCCAGGATGCCGATCGAGAACGGCAGGTGGCGCGCCCGCAGCATCGGGTGGCCGAAGCGCTCCACGTAATGCTGCGGCCCGCCGAGCCAGCCGCACAGGAACCAGAACAGCTTGTCGCGCGCGGAGTCCAGGCTGGGCCCGTGCGCGGCGCGCAGCGCGGCATAGCCGGGCTCCAGGTCCATCAGGTCGTAGAAGCGATCGACCAGCGCGCGCACGACGCTCTCGCCACCGACCCATTCGAACGGCGTGGCGGGCTTGGATTCGGGTGCGGCCTCGCTCACGGCATTGCGAGCTTGGCGGCGATCGCGACGATCGCCTTGGCGGCCTCGCAACCGGGCAGCGATTCGAGCAGCAGCTGCCGCTTCTGCACCGCCTCGCGCACCGAGGGATCGATCGGCACCTCGCCCAGCAGCTCGAGCTTCAGCGACGGGTCGGGCCCGGCCAGCTGCGGCGCGACGAACTTGTCGACCACCTGCTGCAGCTGCCCGCGGATCACGCGGCCTTCGCCGGCGCGATTGACCTGGTTCACCACCAGCGAGATCTTCGTGCGCTGCTGCTGCGTCGCGAGCACCTTGATGGTCGCGTAGGCATCGGTCAGCGAGGTGGGTTCGGGCGTCGCGACGACCAGCACGTCGTCGGCCAGCGAAACGGCGTACAGCACCACGTCGGAGATGCCGGCGCCGGTGTCGAGCAGGATGCGGTCGTAGCGCGGTGCCACGGTCTCGATGATCTTCAGCAGCTGTTCGCGGATCTCGGCAGTGAGCCGCGAGTACTCGACCAGGCCGGATCCGGCCAGCAGCACCGAGAAACCGCCCGGCGCCGGCAGGATCGCGTCTTCCAGCTTCGACTTGCCGGTGAACACGTCGTGCAGCGTGATCTTCGGGAACAGGTTCAGCACGACGTCGAGGTTGGCCAGGCCGAGGTCGGCGTCGAGCACCAGAACCCGTTCACCGCGGCGCGCCAGGGCGGCCGCGAGGTTGGCCGACACGAAGGTCTTGCCCACGCCACCCTTGCCGCTGGTCACGGCCATGGTGCGCGCCGTCATGACAGCCCCTCGTCGGACGAGTACGTCCGCCGATCCCCCGAGGGGATGCCGGCCGGCTTGGGAGCGGCCCGGCGCTCGGCCGGCGAAGCGTTCAACGAAGCTGATCCCATGAGTTACTCAATGTCCTGGAACTGCGAGGTATTGAACAGCATGCCCTTTTCCTCGGCGCTGACCAGCGACACCGGCGGCTGCTCGAGGCAGGCGCGGTTGCGGCCTTCGCGCTTGGCGCGGTAGAGCTGCTGGTCGGCGCGTTCGATCCACAGCGTGGCCGAAGAGCGCACCCACTGCGGCGCGAACGCCCCGCCGAGGCTGATCGTGACCGTCAGCGATTGCCGCCGCGCCACCGTGACCGGCGTGCCCTCGACCTTGCTGCGGATGCGCTCGGCCACCATCTGGCCGAAGGCCGGCGGGCAGTTGGGCAGGATGATCGCGAATTCTTCACCGCCGAAGCGGGCCACGGTGTCCATCGGCCGCACGCAGCTCATCAGCGAGGCGGCCACGGCCTTCAGCACCAGGTCGCCGGCCGCGTGGCCGTGCGTGTCGTTGACCAGCTTGAAACGGTCGATGTCGACCATCAGCACCAGGGCCGGCTCGCCGGCGCGCGCCACGCGGTCGATCTCGCGGGCGAGCGCCAGCTCGAACTGGCGGCGGTTCGACAGCCCGGTCAGCGCGTCGCGGCTGGACAGGTCGCACAGCGCATCGATCACCGACTGCAGCCACACCGTCTGGCCCACCTGCGCGAAATCCGGCAGCGGATGCCCCGACTGGCCGAGCAGTTGCAACGCTGCGGCCAGCCGCAGTTGGGGTGCGGGAGTCGGGTCAGGCGTTGCGGGTACTGCTGGAGATGTGGACACGTCGAGCCCGGGGCTGTATGGATTCAGTCTAGCAGCGGACATATTCACGCCCGCCGGGGAAATACGCGGTGATTGGCACCCATCTCCCGCGTTCGCGGGATCTCAAGCTCCGCAGACTGGCAGCCGATAAGTCGTGGAGGTGGCTGCATCGGAGTCCGCTGGTCCCGTCTCGAACAACATCCGAACGATCTCTGGAGACTTCATGAGTGCTGCGTCCCCTGCCGAACTCGCCGCGCTGCGCAACGCATCCGACCAGGAGTTCAGCTTCGGCACGGCCGATTTCGAACGCGTGCGCCAGCTGATCTACCAGCGCGCCGGCATCAGCCTGCATGCGGGCAAGCAGGCGATGGTCTACAGCCGGCTGTCGCGCCGCCTGCGCGAGACCGGCCAGCGCAGCTTCGGCAGCTACCTGCAGTGGCTCGAAGGCGCCAGCGGCCCGCAGGCCGACCGCGAATGGCAGGAGTTCGTGAACTGCCTGACGACCAACCTGACCTCGTTCTTCCGCGAGGAACACCACTTCCATGCGCTCGCCTCCGACCTGAAGGCGCGCGCCGGCCAGTCGCTGCGCGTCTGGTGCAACGCCGCATCGACCGGCGAAGAACCCTATTCGATCGCGATGACCTGCGCCGAGGCGCTCGGCCACAGCGCGGTGCGCATCGTCGCGAGCGACATCGACACCAATGTGCTCGCCACCGCCGGCCGCGGCGTCTACCCGGCCGATGCGCGCGGGCTGACCGCCAACCACCACCGCGCCCACTTCCTGCGCGGCAAGGGCGACAACAGCGGCTTCATCCGCGTCAAGCCCGAGCTGGCGCGCATGATCGAGTTCCGGGTGCACAACCTGATGGACGCGCGCTGGTCGCTCGGCGAGCCGTTCGACATCGTGTTCTGCCGCAACGTGATGATCTATTTCGACGCGCCGACGCAGCGCAAGGTGCTGGAACGCATCCACGGCGTGATGAAGCCCGGCAGCCTGCTGTTCGTCGGGCACTCGGAGAATTTCACGGAGTCCAAGGACATCTTCCGCCTGCGCGGCAAGACGGTCTACGAACGGGTCTGAGCCTGCTCAAGCACCCCCCGCAGCCCGCCGATATGGAAAGACCATGGCCTTGATCAGCTCCAACACCCCCGCGGCCGGCTCCCGGCTCGATCGCCTGAAGGGCGCGCCGCGCAAGCCGGGAGAGGCCTCGTTCTTCTTCTACGACGCGCACTTCAAGAACGACGCCGTCAAGATCCTGCCCGGCGAGTACTTCGTGCACGACGAGGACATGCTGATCATGACCACGCTCGGCTCGTGCATCGCCGCCTGCCTGTGGGACCGCAACGCGAAGGTCGGCGGCATGAACCACTTCATGCTGCCCGACGGTGCCGGCGACTCGGGCCGCTACGGTTCGTACGCGATGGAACTGCTGATCAACGAGATGATGAAGCGCGGCGCGAGCCGCATGACGATGGAAGCCAAGGTGTTCGGCGGCGGCCAGGTCATCAGCGGCATGAACACGATGAACGTCGGCGAGCGCAACACCAGCTTCGTGATCGACTACCTGAAGACCGAGCGCATCCCGATCGTGTCGAAGGACGTGCTCGACATCTACCCGCGCAAGGTCTGCTTCCTGCCCGGCAGCGGCAAGGCGATGGTCAAGCGCCTGGCGCCGGCCCACACCGATGCGCTGGTGCAGCAGGACCGCGTCGCCGCGCAGAAGGCCGTGCCCGCCGCGACCGGCGGCGGCTCGGTGGACCTGTTCTGACAGACAACGACAAACGACCGCGAGACAACCTGCAAGGCACGAACATGGCAAAGACACGCGTGGTGGTGGTGGACGATTCGGCCTTGGTGCGCAGCCTGCTCACCGAGATCATCAACCGGCAACCCGACATGGAGTGCATCGGCGCGGCCAGCGATCCGCTGGTGGCGCGCGAGATGATCCGCAACCTGAACCCGGACGTGATCACGCTCGACGTCGAGATGCCGCGCATGGATGGCATCGACTTCCTCAGCAAGCTGATGCGGCTGCGCCCGATGCCGGTGGTGATGGTGTCGACGCTGACCGAGCGCGGCGCCGACGTGACGCTGCGCGCGCTCGAGCTCGGCGCGATCGATTTCGTCGCGAAGCCGAAGATCGGCGTCGCCGACGGCCTGCGCCTGCTGGCCGAGGACATCACCGACAAGGTGCGCATCGCGTCGAAGGCCCACATCCGCAAGCTGCACGTGCCGGCGAGCGCGCCGGCCGACGGCACGGCCGCGCCGGTTCGCCCGGCCGCCCCGATGGCCTCGCTCGGCCGGCTGTCGACCGAGAAGATCATCTTCATCGGCGCCTCCACCGGCGGCACCGAGGCGACCAAGGAAGTGCTGGTCAACCTGCCGCCGGACTGCCCGGCGGTGATGATCACGCAGCACATGCCGCCCGGCTTCACGCGCAGCTACGCGGCGCGGCTGGACGGCCTGTGCCGCATCCGCGTGAAGGAAGCGCAGGACGGCGAACGCGTGCTGCCCGGCCATGCCTACATCGCCCCGGGCGGGCTGCACCTGAGCGTGGAGCGCAGCGGCGCGAACTACATCGCCCGCGTGCAGGACGGCGAGCCGGTGAACCGGCACAAGCCGTCGGTCGAGGTGCTGTTCAAGTCGGCGGCGCGCGTCGTCGGCCCGAACGCGCTCGGCATCATGCTGACCGGCATGGGCGCCGACGGCGCGAAGGCGATGCGTGAGTTGCGCGACGCCGGCAGCTACAACCTGGTGCAGGACGAGGCCAGCTGCGTGGTGTTCGGCATGCCGCGCGAGGCGATCAACGCCGGCGCGGCGCACGAGGTGCTGCCGCTGACGCAGATTGCGCAACACCTGATCGAGCGTCTGCGCAGCACGTCAGGCCTGTCGCTGAACCGGGTCTGACCCAGGTCCGACCCCAGGTCACCAGCGCGACGGCAGTTCGCGCACGCCGAGGTGGAATTCGTCGACGCGGTGCGCTTCGACCTCGCGCCGGCTCTGCGCGTGCGACACCACCCACTCGGGCGCGCCGATGTCTCGCAGCGTGCGCGGGTTCAGGTCGAGCACGGCGTCGTAGCGGTGCTCGCGCTGCCGGCCCTCCCTCCAACGCTGCCACGCCTCGACCGGCGCGAGCAAGGCCTCGCGCCAGCGATCCGCCCAGCGCACGGCGACCGGACGGCACAGGGGCAGGCTCGGCTGAAACACTTGCGGCGTCGACATGGTGGGCTCCTTCTTGATCGAGTGCTGGTAAGCATAGAAGGCGGCACCCTGGGAAGGAATCGATTTGTTCAGCGCCAATTGGTCAGCTATGCTTACCAGTCATGCCGAACCATCGCCTGCCACTGAACACGCTCCCGGCGTTCCGCGCCGTCGCCCGCCTGTCCAACCTGCGCGCCGCGGCCGAGGAGCTGAGCCTGACCCACAGCGCCGTCAGCCAGCAGATCAAGCTGCTCGAGGAGCAGCTGGGCTTCGAGCTGTTCGACCGCCGCGGGCGGCGCATCGCGCTGAATGCCGCCGGGGCCGCGCTGCTGCGCGCGGTGGAGC
>NZ_JBFUGW010000293.1:0-7247 GCF_056402735.1 Rhizobacter sp. P3_C12 | reverse complement strand
CGCGAGCGCCGCGCCATCGCCGCAGTCGCCGCGCGCGAGCGGTGCCGCCCAGCGCTGCAGCGCCGCCTGCGAGCTGCCGGCACCCCCCGCCACCGCCTGCACCACGTCGCCGTCGCCGACGGCGCGCTGCCACACCCGCACGCCCTGCTGCCCGAGGTGGGTCGCGAGCAGGCTGAAGTCGGCCGGCAGCAGGCGATCGCGGCGGAACGCGGACAGCACGCTGTCGAAGCCGCCGAGCCGCACGCCGCGGTCGTCCGCGAAACCGCGCGCGGCCGACAGCACCAGGTAGCCGGCCGGGCACAGCGCCGCCACCCGCGCCAGCGCCTGCATCGCGCCGACCGGCAGGCACACCGGCGCGCTGTTCAGGCCGGCCACGTGCCGCTCCACCAGCGTGCGCTGCAGCGGCGTCAGCGCCGCCTCGTCGACCGCGCGCCAGCGGTTGGCATCGTCGCCGTCGCGCGCATCGACCAGCTCGTGCGGCGAGGCCTCCAGCAGGCGGCCGTAGTGCGTCCCGAGCAGGCGCTGCGGCAGGTGGCGGAAGCGGTCGTGCGCCAGCACCACCACCGGGTTCGCGCCGCACCAGCGCAGCGCGCCGCCGCTCGCCAGCAGCTGCGGCGGTTCTTCGCCGTCCAGCGGCCACAGCACCGGCACCAGCAGGTTGCGATCGAGCAGGCCATGCAGCTCCGGCTCGTGGCGCCACGCGGCGACGTGCGCCTCGTCCGCGACGCAGGCCAGGTAGCGCAGCCGCTGCTCGATGCCGGGTCGCCCGCGCGTTCGTTGCAGCAAGGCCTGCAGCATCAGCCGCGCGGGTCCGCCGTCGCCCGGCATCCAGTCGACGACGTCCAGCGGGGCCTGCGCGTCCAGCAGGCCGGCCTGCTGCAGGTCGTCCCAGTACGCGCAGATCGTCTCGGCCCAGGCGCTCGCGACCAGCGTGTCGAAGTGCGAAGGCGTGTGGCCGGGTGGCGCACGGCGGGGCGGGGCAGCGGCGGCGGCGATGGGCGGGATGGCACAGGCCGGGGTGACCGGGGTGACCGAGGTGATGGCGATGTCTGCGAGCATGGAACGGCCTCAGCGAACGACGGGAAGCGTGGTGGGTGGCATCGCCGGCGACATCGAGGGCGGCATCGCCGTGGCGGCCGACTGCACGATGCGCGGCGTGATCAGGAACAGCCGCTCGCGTTTCTCGGTGTCGCCGCTCTTCTGGCGCAGCAGCAGCACCAGCGCGTCGAAGACCTTGGGCTCGATGCGCACGGCCAGGCCCGCGCGCGTCAACTGGCGGGTGGCCGCGTCGACCTCGATGTCTTCGAACCGGAATTGCTGGGTGTCCAAGAGCGCTGCACTCGCTGGCGGTGATCCGCCGTTGTAGCGAGCGATCGTCGAGAAACTGTGCAGTCCGCCGCCGGCAACGGCCGGCAGCGGGAGGTTCTCACGGGGCCGGTCAGCCCAGGCGTTCGATCAGGGCCATCGCGCCGGCGGGTGCCCGCTCCTTGGCGCCGTTGATGAAGAAGATGAACACGTCGCGCGGCGCGGCATCGCGCGGGGCTTCCACCCGCGGCAGGCCGTCGGGTTCGCCGCCGGCGGCCCAGCGCCGTGCGCAGCCGGCGATCGCCTCCAGCGCCTGCGGCTCGTAGCCGGTCGGCACGGCCGCCTGCGCCGACATCAGCCGGGCGTAGACGAACTCGCCGGTCACGTCGGCGAACGACGGATAGTCATCGGAATGGGTGAACACCGTCGCGACGCGGTGGCGGCGCGCGAGTTCCAGGTACGGCGCGGACCGGAAGCTGTCGTGCCGCACGTCCATCACATGGCGCAGCGGCCGGCCATCGACCTCGGCGGGCAGCAACTCGAGAAAGGCCTCGAAGTCGGCCGCATCGAAGCGTTTGGTCGGTGCGAACTGCCAGACGATCGGCCCGAGCTTGGACCGCAGCTCGGACAGCCCGCTGCCGATGAAGCGACCGATCGACTCGCCCGCCTCGGCCAGCACGCGCCGGTTGGTGCAGAAGCGCGAGGCCTTCAGCGCGAACATGAAGCCGTCCGGCGTCTCGTCGTGCCACTTGGCGAACGTGGCCGGCTTCATCGTGCTGTAGTAGGTGCCGTTCACCTCGATCGCGGTGAGCCGGCGGCTCGCGTACTCCAACTCACGCGCATGGGGCCAGCCGGCGGGGAAGAAGTTGTCGCGCCAGGGCTCGTAGGTCCAGCCGCCGATGCCGACGCGGATCAGGCGGCCTGCTGTCGATTCAGGCGCTATCGATTGAGAGATGCCCACGCGCTTGCTCCCGGAAGTGAAGCGCGATCATCCCCGCAACCGCGCCCTGACAGCAAGTGACAACCGGGGCCCCTACACGCGATGCAACTGGCCGCCTTCCCACTTCACGCGGTCGCCGACGCGCAGGTCGTCGACGCGCTGGAAGTCGTAGCGCTCGACGCTGCCGTTGTCGAAGCGCACGCTGACGCGGTAGATCTCGTCGTCGCGGCGGTTGCGCCGCTCGATCTGGTTGCCCACCACGCCACCGGYCACCGCACCGACGCCGGTCGCCGCGACGYGGCCCGTGCCTGAGCCGATCTGGTTGCCGACCACGGCACCCAGCACGGCCCCGAGCACCGCGCCGCCACCCGAGGTGTGGCTGGACACCGGCACCACCTCGATGTCGCGCACGCGGCCGTACTGGGCATGGGCCGACKCCGGCGCAGCCACCGGTGCATCGGCGACCGGCCGGCGCTCGTCGCGCGGCGCGGAACCGCAGGCGCACAAGGCCGCGGCGACGGTGATGGAAGCGAGGGAGGCGATGGATCGAGCGATCATGGTCTGCTCCTGTTGTTGACCGACGCTCCCATCGTCCGCGCCTGCCGGTCGCGCGCGAATCGGCGGCGACCGCGCGACCGGGTCGGTGCCCGGCGCACGCCGCTGTAGTCGTTGCCCGACAGGGGCACCCGCGCGTCAGCGGCCGCGGAACGCGCGGCGGTACTGGGTCGGCGTCACCGCCAGCCGGGCCGCGAACAGCTGGCGCAGCGACAGTGCCGAACCGAAGCCGGCCTCGGCGGCCACCGCCTCGATCGATTGGGTGCCGGTCTCGAGCAGGCGCTGCGCGCGCGCCAGGCGCTGGTTCTGCAGCCACTGCAGCACCGTGGTGCCGGTGGCCGCGCGGAAATGCCGCGTGAAGCTGCGCCGGCTCATCGCCGCGCGCGCCGCCAGCCCGTCGAGGCCATGCGGCTGGTCGAGCCGCGCGAGCGCCCAGGCCATCACGGCCGCGAGCCGCTGGTCGGCCCCGCTGCGCGGCAGCGGCTGCTCGATGTACTGCGCCTGGCCGCCCTGCCGGTGCGGCGCGACCACCATGCGCCGTGCGACGCGCGCGGCCACCTCGGCGCCGGCGAGCTCGCGCAGCAGGTGCAGGCAGCAATCGATCGCGGCGGCCGTGCCGGCGGAAGTCAGCACATCGCCGTCGTCGACATAGAGCACCTCGGCATGCAGTTCGACCTGCGGAAAGCGCCGCGCGAACTCTGCCGCCAGGTGCCAGTGCGTGGTAGCCCGGCGGCCGTCGAGCAGGCCCGCCTCGGCCAGCACGAAGGCGCCGATGCACAGCCCGACGATGCGCGCACCGCGGGCATGCGCGCGGCGCAGCGCCTGCAGCAGGGCCTCGGGCGGGCGCTCGGCGGCATCGCGCCACGACGGGACGATGATGGTCTGCGCCCGGGCCAGCGCCGCGAGGCGCTGCGTCGCACCGATCGTGAAACCGGCCGTCGTGCGCAGCGGGCCGGTCTCGCCGGCGCAGACCTGCAGCCGGAACGGCGGCACCCCGTCGCCGGCCATGTCGGGGCCGAACACCATGCACGGCACCGACAGGTGGAAGGGACTGATGCCGTCGAAGGCGACGACGGCGACGCGGTGCGGTTCGGGCGATCTCATGGCCCGATCCTATCGAAGTTGGTCATTCGGGCCACTGTCGCCCGATAGGCATCGGCCGAACAATCGATCCCGTCGACGGCACGGTGCCGTCCCCTTCCAGGAGAAATGCCATGTCCACCCAGCCCACCCCACGCCGTGCGCTGATCGTCATCGACGTGCAGAACGAATACGTCAGCGGCAAGCTGCCGATCGAGCACCCGCCGGTGTCGGGCAGCCTGCTGCAGATCGGCCGCGCGATGGATGCGGCGCGCGCGGCCGGCATCCCGGTGCTGGTGGTACAGCACAGCGAGGCCGCGGGCGCGCCGCTGTTCGCGACCGGTTCGCACGGCTGGGCGCTGCACGAGGTGGTGGCGAGCCGCCCGCGCGACCACCTCATCGAGAAGCAGTGGCCGAGCGTCTTCACCGGCACCGGCTTCGCCGACTGGCTGGCCGCGGCCGGCATCGACACGCTGAGCGTCGTCGGCTACATGACGCAGAACTGCAATGCATCGACGGTGATCGAGGCGACGCACCGCGGCTTCGCGGTGGAGTTGCTGTCGGACGCGAGTGGCGCGCTGTCGTACGAGAACGCCGCCGGCCGGGCGAGCGCCGAGGAGATCCACCGCGTGCTCAGCGTCGTGTTCCACACCCGCTTCGCCGCGGTGACCGGCACCGACGACTGGATCGCAGCGGTGCAGGCCGGGCGCACGATGGCACGCGACAACATCCCGGCGTCGAACGCACGCGCGCGGGCCGCCGTGCCGGCCTGATCAGTGATCAGTCGACGGGCCGGCGCCACACCGCCAGCAGCGCCTTGAACTTGCTCCACACCGACAGCCGCTCGTCGCTCAGCGCATCGAGGAAGTCCGACAGGCCCTTCGACTTGGCCATCGTGTAGAAGGTCAGCACCGTCGTCGCGACGAACACGAGGCCGAACAGCCACAGCTTGCGCCCGGGCGGCGCATCGGCCTCGGACAGCAGGTTCATGCCGAGGAAGCCGGTCGTCACGGTGCCGACCAGCCCGAGGATCGTCACGACGGTCAGCCGCACCACCGTGTTGGCCTGGCGGCGCAGGCTGTCGGCGTCGAGGTAGCCGTTCATGTCGGCGATGCGCTCCTTGACCTCGGCGTACAGCGCATCGAGCCCCAGGTGCGTCGAGCACATGTGGAACAGCGCGCGCACCTGCGCCTGGTCGGACACCGAATGGAACCAGTAGCGGTGCGTGAAGCGCAGGAAGGATTCGAAGCTCGCGCGGATCGCACGCTTGAAGCGCCGCACGCTGGCGGGGTGGCCGATGTCGAGTTGCCGCAAGGCCTCGACCAGCGTGTCCGAGAAACTCAGCAGCGCCGCCTTCTGGAAGTGCGCGATCAGGAACAGCAGGAAATGCTGGTGGCGGAACTGCGCCAGCACGCCGCGGTCGCGGCAGTTGTAGAAGGTGGAGCGGGCGTCGCCGACGACGATCAGCGAATGCCCGCTGCACAGGTAGCGCGTGCGCGGCGCCATGCCGGCGTCGATCCAGAAGCGGTCGTAGCAGAAGCGCTGCTCGAAATCGGCGGCGCGGCCCTGCACCGTCGACTCGAGGTAGGGCAAGGCGGTCTCGGCCTCGCTGCCGCCGATGACGAGGCCGAGGCGGATGAAGTCGCCGCGCGTGAGCCGCGCCGGATCGTCGACCGCGAGGAAACCCATCACCGGCATGCGGTGGTATTCGATCTGGCGGTAGCGCAGCAGGCCGGGCTCGCCCGAGTGGTCGCTGACCAGCGGCTGCAGCATGAACGCCCAGTGCGACGCGATGCGCGGCGCGCGGTGCTCGGCCACGTGCGCGAGGAAGGCCTCGCGCTGCCCGGAGTCGGAGCGCGCGAGCACCTGGCCGTCGGCGCCCAGCCATTCGACGCCGTGCATGCCGTGCAGCGGCGTGCCTTCGGCATCCCAGCCGGCGGGGTAGCCGCGGCCGAATCGGTAGAGCAGGTCCTGCGCCTGCGCGAGGCTCAGGTCGCTGATGCCGACCTCGAGGTTCAGCATCACGATGTCGAGGTCGTAGAAGAAGTACAGGTCGGCATGCACGACCTCCAGCGTCAGCGGGGCGTCGCCCGGCCGCCGCACCACGCGCACCGCCTTCACGTCGTGGCGGCGGAACACGCGCATCGGCGAAGCGCCGTCGTTCTTCTCACCGTTCACCTTCGCGCCATCGCGCTTCGCGCGACCCTCGCCGTACAGGAAGCGCTGCACGTAGGGCAGGAAGCTGACGAACTCGTTGTAGTGGCGCTCGTGGAAGCGGGTCGCGTCGCCGGTGTATTCGTCGACCTCTTCGCGCCACGGCGAGTCGGGCAGGTCGCGCAGCAGTTCCCACGGCCTGGCATGCCGCGCCGCGGCGCCTTCCGGCGGGATCAGGCGCAGCGGCCACAGCAGGATCTGCCGCAGGTGGCGCACCGGCTGCGAGGCGGAGGCCTCGTCGGCGGCCGGCGCGGCGACCGCATCGAGTTCGGAACTGCCCATCGTGATGCCTCGGCGAAAGATCAGCGCGAAACGATCAGTGCAATGCGATCAACGCAATGCGATCAACGCAACACCAGCCAGGCCAGCGTGCCGACGGCCGCCAGCAGCAGCACGCAGGTGCCCATCAGCAGCCGGCTGCGCAGGCGCAGCCGCTCGATGGCTTCGACGACCTTGGCGTTGTGCTCGGCCAGCGATTCGATCAACGCGGCGGCCGCCTGCTGCTGCTCGCCGAGCCGGGCCACGGCGGCTTCGAGTTGTTCGATGCGCTGATGCGGCGGCGCGGCGGGGTCGGGCACGACCACCGGTTCCGGCTGCGTGCGGGTGAACACCTTGCGCGCGCCCTTCACGAGGCCCGGCGCCGCCTCGATCACGTCACCCCACGGGATGACCTTGAGCGCGCTGATCCAGCTGATGGCCACGGCGGACTCCTGAAGGCCGCGCCGCGGCGGCCATGGCGCAGTGTAAGCAGTTAGCTGCGGCGGATCTGATTGCCGTCGACCCGCACGCGGTCACCGACCTGCAGGCCGGTGCTGCCGCTCTGCTCGAAGGTGCGCTGCTCGCCGTTGTCGAGCGTCACATGCACGCGGTAGCCGACGACCTTCTCGGAGCGGTTCTTCTCGATCTTGTTGCCGACGACGGCACCGCCGACCGCGCCCGCGACCGTCGCCACGTCGCGCCCGGTGCCGTTGCCGATCTGGTGACCGAGCACGCCGCCGAGCACACCGCCGGCGACGGCACCGACACCGCTCGGCTTGGAGGTCGCCGTGATCGGCTCGATGCTGCTGACCTGGCCGGTGSGGTCGCTGCGCACCGGTGCGGGCGCGGGTGCCGCCACGCGGTAGGCCGGGGCGGGCGCCGGCACCGCCTGCAC
>NZ_JBFUGW010000292.1:0-7257 GCF_056402735.1 Rhizobacter sp. P3_C12 | reverse complement strand
ACCTCGGTCAACACCGGAAGCCGATGCGGCGGCTGCTGGCGCGGTGTGGTGCTCATGACGGCCCCTCGCTCGATGGGTACATCGATCGATCCCCCGAGGGGATGCGGGCCGGCTCGGGAACGGTCCAGCGCTCGGCCCGCTTCATCCACCCTCCTGCGCGACGTCGTGCCGCACGATCGGGTAACCGCGATCGGTGTAGTGCTTCCAGCGCGCCCGGCCCGACGGGCGGTCGTCGCCGTCGCGCGAGACCAATTCGATCACGCGCTCGAAGCTCTCGAAGCCGTCGGCAGGTTCTTCGCCCAGGTTCAGCAGCACCTCGTGGTGCGGCGCATCGGCCACCTGCTCGACCAGCCACACCGGCGTGTGCGCGAGCCGCGGTGCGATCGCCTGGCCGGCGCGTGCATGCACATGGGGCACGAAATCGGTGGGTTCGAACACCCACAGCTGCTTGTCGAGGCGCCCGAGCACCGGTGCGGGGCCTGCGACCACCACGCGTGCACCGCGGCGAGTCGCCTTGCGCAGCAATCTGCACGCATACGACAGCCTGTCGGGCACGTTGAAGTGGAAGCTGACCTCGGTCATGGAGCCCCCACGTCGCTGCGCTCCTGCCCCCCGAGGGGGCGCCTCCCACTCGGCCCGGCAAAGCCGGATCCTGGGGAGTTGCTTGATGGAGCGGCTTGTGCGGGCTGCGGCATTACTTTGCCTGCGACAGCACGAACTGGGTCAGCAGCGGCACCGGCCGGCCGGTCGCGCCCTTGGCCGCGCCGGACTTCCAGGCGGTGCCGGCGATGTCCAGGTGCGCCCAGCGGTACTTGGCGGTGAAGCGGCGCAGGAACATCGCCGCGGTGATCGCACCGCCGGCGCGCGGGCCGACGTTGCCCATGTCGGCGAAGTTGCTCTTCAGCGCCTCGTCGTATTCCTCGTCCAGCGGCATGCGCCAGGCCGGGTCGAGCGCGCTCTGGCCGGCGGCCAGCAACTCGGCGGCCAGCGCGTCGTCGGCGGTGAACAGGCCCGAGTTGTGGTGGCCCAGCGCGATCACGCAGGCGCCGGTCAGCGTCGCGATGTCGACCACCACCGCCGGCTTGAAGCGCTCGGCGTAGGTCAGCGCATCGCACAGGATCAGCCGGCCCTCGGCATCGGTGTTCAGGATCTCGATCGTCTGGCCCGACATGCTGGTGACGACGTCGCCCGGCTTCACCGCACGGCCGCTGGGCATGTTCTCGCAGGCCGGGATGATGCCGATCAGGTTCAGCTTCGGCTTCAGTTCGGCCACCGCGCGCAGCGTGCCGAGCACGCTCGCGGCGCCACCCATGTCGAACTTCATCTCGTCCATCTCGGCGGCCGGCTTGATCGAGATGCCGCCGGTGTCGAAGGTGATGCCCTTGCCGACCAGCACGATCGGCGCCTGCGTCTTCGCGGCACCTTCGTAGCGGGCGACGATGAAGCGCAGCGGCTCGTCGGAGCCCTGGGCGACCGCGAGGAACGAGCCCATGCCGAGCTTCTCGACCGCCTTGCGGTCCAGCACCTCGACCTTCAGGCCGTGGTCCTTCGCGAGCTTCTTCGCCTGCTCGGCGAGGAAGGTGGGCGTGCAGTGGTTGCCCGGCCGGTTCGCGCATTCGCGGGCCAGCGCGACGCCGTTGCCGATCGCCTCGCCGACCGCCAGCCCCGATTGCACCGCCTTGGCCTGCGCCTTGTCGCACACCAGCGTCAGCTTGGCGATGGCCGAGGCGGCCGGCGCGCTGGGCTTGGTGTGGCGGTAGACGTAGGTGGCGTCGCCGGCCGCGGCGACCAGCGCCTGCGCATGCGCCGCACCCAGTTCGCCGGCCGAGGCCAGCGCGACGGCCACGTGCTTCGCGCCGCCGCCCTTCAGCTGCGCCAGGCCGTTGGCGACCGCCGTCTTGAAGGCCTTCGCGGTGCCGGAGGCGGCCGCGGCGACCACCACGCGCGGCGCCTTCACGCCGGCCACGCGGTGCAGGTACAGCGCCCGCCCGGCCTTCAGCGCGAAGTCGCCCTGGGCGATCGCCTCGTTGATGGGGGCTGCGAGCTTCGCGTCGAGCACCGCATCGACGGTGTTGCCGCCGGCGGATGCATCGACCACCACGAGCAGCGCGTCGGCCTGCAGGGTTGCCAGGGCGCCGGAAGAAGAAACCTGATGTCTGAAGTCCATAATGCGAGCCAGTCCAGAATCCAACGATGTTATTCGATTCCTCCCTGCGGCGAGACCTCGCCCGCACATTCGGCGCCACGCTGGTGGTGATCCTCACCATCGTGCTGACGATGATGCTGATCCGCACGCTGGGCCAGGCCGCGCTGGGGCGCATCGCCCCGCAGGACGTGGTGCTGCTGCTGGGCTACGTGGCGCTCGCCCAGCTGCCGACGATGCTCAGCCTGTCGCTGTTCATCGCCACCGTCTCCACGCTGACCCGCATGTACCGCGACAGCGAGATGTCGATCTGGTTCGCCAGCGGCATCGGGCTGTCGCGCTTCGTGCGGCCGGTGCTGCGCGTGAGCTGGCCGGTGCTGCTGGTGGTGGCGCTGCTGGCGCTGTTCGTGTGGCCGTGGATGAACGCGCGCAGCGCCGAGTTGCGCGAGCGCTTCGAGCGCCGCTCCGACCTGTCGCGCGTCGCGCCCGGGCAGTTCCAGTCCTCGCGCGACGGCCGCCGCACCTTCTTCATCGAACGCGACAGCGAAGACGGCCGCACCGGCCGCAACGTCTTCATCCTGACCTCGCAGCCCGACAAGGAATCGGTGACCTCGGCGCGCAGCGGCCACATCGAGAACACCGACGACGACCGCTACCTGGTGCTCGACAGCGGCCAGCAGAACGAGCAGAACCTGCGCAGCGGCGACAAGACGCTGGCGCGCTTCGAGACCTACAAGGTGCAGGCCGGCGACCGCGTGCTGAGCAGCGCGACCGCGCCGCCGCCCAAGGCCCGCCCCACCATCGACCTGATGAGCGAGCCGACGCCGRCCGCGCAGGGCGAGCTCACCTGGCGGCTCGGCCTGACGCYCGGCGCGGCCAACCTGCTGCTGCTGGCGATCGGGCTGTCGGCCACGCAGCCGCGGCGCGCCAGCAACTGGAACCTGCTGTTCGCGCTGCTGAGCTTCGTCGTCTATTACAACCTGATCAACCTGTCGCAGGCCTGGGTGGCCGGCGGCAAGGCCGGCATGGGCGCGATCCTCGTGACGATGCACGGCGGCGTGCTGCTGGCGGCGATCGCGCTGCTCTGGTGGCGCGACAACGGCACCCACTGGAGCCTGCGGCGGCGCCACGGCAATGGCAACCGCAACGACCATGGCGGCGGCCTGAAGCAGCGCATGCAGGAGGCCTGCAAGAAATGAGGACGGTGCGCCGCCTGCTCTACGCCGACATCGTCTCGTCGGTGGCCTTCGTCGCCGTGGCCTTCCTGTCGCTGTTCTTCTTCATCGACTTCGTCGACGAGCTGGGCGGCATCACCAAGACCTACACCGCGCTGCATGCGGCGGTGTACTCGCTGCTCGAGCTGCCGGGGCACCTGTACGAGCTGTCGCCGATCGCGGTGCTGATCGGCACCATCTACGCGCTGTCGCGCCTCGCGCAGTCGTCCGAGTTCACCGTGCTGCGCACCGGCGGGCTGGGGCCGGGGCGTGCGCTGTTCCTGCTGACCGGGCTGGGCATGGCGTTCGGGCTGCTGACCTTCGTCGTCGGCGACTACCTCGCGCCGCTCAGCGAGCGCGGCGCAGCGCAGCTGCAGGCGCGCTACAAGGGCGGCTTCAGCCTGGGCATCACCGGCGCCTGGCTGAAGGATCACCGGGTGACACCCGACGGCGAGCGCTCGTACTCGGTCAACGTCGGCAGCGCGGCGGCCGGCGGCGAGCTGCTGAACATCCGCATCTTCGAATCCGACGGCAACGGCCGGCTGCTGCGCCGCATCAGCGCGGCGCGCGGGCGCGTCGGCAACGACGACAACTGGACGCTGCAGGACGTGAACCTGACCGACTGGCAAGATGCCGCCAGCGGCGGGCTGGTGCACGCGCAGCAGCTGCCGGTCTACACCTGGCCGAGCACGATGCCCGCCAACGTGGTGGCCGCCGCGGTGCTGCCCGAGGGCTCGATGTCGACGCTGGAGCTGTTCCGCTACATCACCCACCTGTCCGACAACGAGCAGACGGCGCAGCGCCACGAGATCCAGTTCTGGAAGCGCGCGCTGTACCCGCTCGCCTGCCTGGTGATGGTGGCGCTCGCGCTGCCGTTCGCCTACCTGCATGCGCGCGCCGGCGGCGTCAGCCTGAAGGTGTTCGGCGGGATCATGCTGGGCATCAGCTTCGTGCTGCTGAACAACGTCGCGGCGCACCTGGGGCTGCTGCAGAACTGGACGCCCTGGATCGTGGCCGCCACGCCGAGCGCGATCTACCTGATGCTGTCCCTCGCAGCCTTCAGCTGGCTGGTGAGGTACCGGTGACGCGCGGGCTGCTGCTGTTCGCGCATGGCGCACGGGATCCCCACTGGGCCGTGCCGTTCGAGGACGTCGCCGCGCGCGTGCGGGCCGCGCATCCGGGCGTGCCGGTCGCCCTCGCCTTCCTCGAGTTCATGGCGCCCGACCTGCGCGAGGCCGGCCGGCAGCTCGCCGTGCAAGGCTGCGCGCACGTCGATGTGCTGCCGCTGTTCCTCGGCGCCGGCGGCCACGTGCGCAAAGACCTGCCGGAGCTGCTGGCCGAACTCGCCGCCACCCACCCCCGCGTCGCCTGGCAGCTGCATCCCGCCGTCGGCGAACTCGACACCGTGATCGCCGCGATGGCCGCCGCCGCCGGCCAGCTGCTGCGCGCATCCACAGACACGAAGTGATTTAATCCGGGCAATCCACAGATTGCAACGGAATATGAACCTGCACCAGTTCCGGTTCGTCCAGGAGGCCGTTCGCCGCAACCTGAACCTGACCGAGACCGCCAAAGCGCTGTTCACCTCGCAGCCCGGCATCTCCAAGGCCATCCTCGAACTCGAGGACGAGCTCGGCGTCGACATCTTCGCGCGCCACGGCAAGCGGCTGCGCCGCGTCACCGAACCCGGCGTCGAGGTGCTGAAGTCGATCGAGGTGATCATGCGCGAGGTCGGCAACCTGAAGCGCATCGGCGAGGAGTTCTCGAAGCAGGACGCCGGCACGCTGTCGATCGCGACCACGCACACGCAGGCGCGCTACTTCCTGCCGGAGCCGGTGGCCCAGCTGCGCAAGCGCTTCCCGAAGGTCAACATCAGCCTGCACCAGGGCGCGCCGGCGCAGGTGGCGCAGATGGTGATCGAGGAGGTGGCCGACATCGGCATCGCGACCGAATCGCTGGCCGAGCACGACGAACTGGTGACCCTGCCCTGCTACGAATGGCAGCACGCGGTCGTGATGCCGGCTGGCCACCCGCTCGCGCAGCTCGAACGCATCACGCTCGAAGACCTGGCGCAGCAGCCGCTGGTGTCGTACCACCCGTCGTTCAGCGGCCGCACGCGCGTCGACCAGGCCTTCGCCGCGCGCCGGCTGAAGCCGAACATCGTGCTGGAGGCCATCGATGCCGACGTCATCAAGACTTACGTGCGCCTGGGCATGGGCGTCGGCGTGCTGGCCGAGATCGCGGTGCGCGACGACCCGCCGAACGGCGAACTCGTCTCGCGCCCGGTCGGCCACCTGTTCGGCTCCAATGTCACCCGCGTCGCGTTCAAGCGCGGCGCCTACCTGAGAAACTTCGTCTACGCGTTCGCCGAGATGCTGTCCGACCGCCTGAACCGCGGGCTGATCGCGCGCGCGATGAGCGGCGATGCCGCCGACGCCGGACACGACTATCAGCTCTGATCCATCCGCCATGACCACCCTGCGAACCCCCTCCATCGAAAGCCGCCTGCCGCAGGTCGGCACGACCATCTTCACCGTGATGTCGGCCCTCGCGCAGCAGCACGGTGCCGTCAACCTCGGCCAGGGCTTCCCCGATTTCGACGGCGACCCGCGGCTGCTCGACGCGGTGAGCGGCGCGATGCACCGCGGCCTGAACCAGTACCCGCCGATGACCGGCGTGCCGGCCTTGCGCGAGGCGGTGGCCGCGAAGATCGCCACGCTGTACGGCCATGCGTACGACCCCGGCACCGAGATCACGATCACCGCCGGCGCGACGCAGGCCATCATCACCGCGGTCCTCGCGATCGTGCACCCGGGCGACGAAGTGATCGTGCTCGACCCGTGCTACGACAGCTACGAACCCAACATCGTGCTGGCCGGCGGCACCGCGGTGCATGTGCCGCTGACACCGCGCACCTTCCGGCCCGATTTCGAACGCATCCGCGCCGCGCTCTCGCCGCGCACCCGCGCGATCATCATCAACACGCCGCACAACCCGAGCGCCACCGTCTGGAGCGCCGCCGAGATGCAGCAGCTGGCCGAGCTGCTGCGCCCGACCGACGTGTTCGTGATCGCCGACGAGGTCTACGAGCACATGGTGTACGACGGCCAGCGGCACGAAAGCGTCGCGCGCCACCCGGAGCTGGCCGCGCGCAGCTTCATCGTCTCGAGCTTCGGCAAGACCTACCACGTGACCGGCTGGAAGGTCGGCTATGTCGCGGCGCCTGCGCCGCTGACGGCCGAGTTCCGCAAGGTGCACCAGTTCAACGTCTTCACCGTCAACACGCCGGTGCAGCACGGGCTGGCCGAGTACATGGCCGACCCGGCGCCCTACCTGGAGCTGCCGGCGTTCTACCAGCGCAAGCGCGACCTGTTCCGCGCCGGGCTGGCAGCCACGCGGCTGAAGCTGCTGCCGAGCGCGGGCAGTTATTTCCAGAGCGTCGACTACTCGGCCGTCAGCGAGCTGAGCGAGGAAGGCTTCTGCCGCTGGCTCACGAGCGAGATCGGCGTCGCGGCGATCCCGGTGTCGGTGTTCTATGCCGGCGGCTTCGAGCAGAAGCTGGCGCGCTTCTGCTTCGCGAAGAAGGACGAGACGCTGGAGCGGGCGCTGGAGCGGCTGGCGAAGCTGTGATCAACGAGACCCGCTCGCCTTGGGCTTGCGGGGGGTGTCGAGCTCGCTCAGTTCGCTGAGGTCGAAGTCGAGCCCGGGGCGCGAATCGGCGGCATCGCGCAGCGGCGCATCCGGCCCCGACAGCCTGGCCGGGTCGGTGGAGATGTCGAGGTCGAGCGTGAGCCGCTCGACCTGCGGTTCGGGTGGCACCGGGTCGCTGGCGTGCAGCGGCATGGGTGCCGAATCGGGCCGAGGCTCGGTTCGGACATCGGGCGCCGACAGGTCCAGCGT
>NZ_JBFUGW010000291.1:0-7264 GCF_056402735.1 Rhizobacter sp. P3_C12 | reverse complement strand
GGGCACGGTCGCGGTCTACCGCCGCGCCGACCAGCCCGCCGGGCGGCCGACCGTGCTGCTGGTGCACGGCTGGGCCGGCGACGCGCTGCAGATGCGGCCGCTCGGCGATGCGCTGGCGGCCGCCGGCTTCGCCCCGGTGCTGCTGGATTTCCCGGCGCACGGCCGCAGCGCCGCGTGGCGCTCGACGCTGCCGCAGTTCGTGCGCGCGCTGTGGGCAGCCTCGGCCCGGCTCGGCCCGCTGCATGCCGTGGTCGCGCATTCGCTGGGCGCGCTGGCGGCCGGCCATGCCGCTGCCAGCGGCCTGCCGGTGAAGCGGCTGGCGCTGATCGCCCCGTCGCCGCCGCCCGGCCTCTTCCTGCACTGGTTCAGCGGCAGCTTCGGGCTGGGCGCCGGGCTGGCCGAGCGGATGGGCGCCGCGATCGAGCGCCGCGAGGGCGTGCCACTGCAGCAGTTCGAGCCGGCCTGGCTGGGCGAGCGGCTGGTCCAGCCGACGCTGCTGCTGCACGACGAGGGCGACCGCGTTGCGCCGCTGGCCGGCAGCCGGGCACTGCAGCAAGCCCTGCCCGACGCCTCGCTGGCCACGACGCGCGGCCTCGGCCACCGGCGGGTGCTGTCGGATGAGGAGGGCATCCGGCTCGTCGTCGAGCACGTGCGTGCCAAATAGATGAGCGGCGCGGCACGGCCCCTGAGCGGTCGCTGCCGGCCCTTGTAACCGTGGTTGAAAAACGCCGTTGGAATAAGTGCGGCGGATCGACGAATCCGGTCAAGTCTGTAACCGCGACCTTACCGTCTGGCCACAATTCGGCCGGCACGGACTTCGTCACGCGGCATTTTTGGTCCGAAGAAGGGTCGCAAGACCCGAAACCGGGCTGGCATGGAAGCTGCGCTTGACTGCGCACAGACTGCCAGTCCGGTGACTCTCCCGCTCCACACACCGGCAGCAGCTCCAACACAAGGACGTCGTTGCCATGTCGCTGTTCCATCGTCGTACGCCTTCTCCCCGCCGGGCCCGCCCGGCCACCCCGAGCTGCCGCGGCGGCGCCTCGTCGCTGTTGCGCCTGGCGCAGCCCGCGACCGGGCAGGGCGGTGGCAACGTCAGGCACTGGCTGGCCCGTGCCGCCAACGTGCTGTCGCCGGCCGCGGCCGAGATGGTCACCGTGCGCCCGAGCGAATTCGCCCCCAGCCAATGGCTGGTCGGCCACTGAAGGGGCCTCGCGATGGCACCCCGCACCGAACACATGATCGTCCGCCCGACGACCCAGCCGAGCGTGACGCGCATCACGCCGCAGGCCGGGAACTCGACCGATCGGTCGTTCAAGGTCCTGCAATCGAGCCGCGCTCCGGCGCAGCTGTCGTTGTTCCCGCCGCCCGGCAGCGTCCGCGGCACGCGTTGATTTCCAGACGTATGTGACGTCCAAGGGGGAACGGGCAAGCCGGGGTGGATGAGAGCGAGCCCCCGGCACCTGTCCCGTTTCCCCTCTTTTTTCACATCCGTCGAATTCCGTTTCCCCACCGCCACCCGGGCGCGCCGACCATCGGTGCCGGCCCGGGTGACTCGTTTCTGCCGCGCTCCTACACTGCGTCGCGCACCGCCCCGGGTGCGCAACGCAGAAGAACACAGGAGCACGACATGTCCCTCCCCACCTGGCGCGTCCGCAGCGCCCAACCCGGCGTGGTCGTCGCGCCCGACGAGCGCCTGCCGTGGCCGCAGACCTTCGCGATGGGCGTGCAGCACGTGATCGCGATGTTCGGCGCCACCGTGCTGGCGCCGCTGCTGATGGGGTTCGACCCGAACGTCGCGATCCTGATGAGCGGCATCGGCACGCTGATCTTCTTCGTCGTCGTCGGCGGCAAGGTGCCGAGCTACCTGGGTTCGAGCTTCGCGTTCATCGGCGTGGTCATCGCCGCCAGCGGCTACGGCGGGCACGGCCCGAACGCCAACCTGGGCGTCGCACTCGGCGGCATCGTCGCCTGCGGCGCGGTCGTGCTGCTGATCGGGCTGGCCGTCACGGCCGCCGGCACCGCGTGGATCGAGTCGCTGATGCCGCCGGTCGTCACCGGCGCGGTCGTCGCGGTGATCGGCCTGAACCTGGCGGGCGTGCCGATCAAGAACATGGCACCGACGTCGTTCGACGCCTGGATGCAGGCCGTCACGTTCCTGAGCGTCGGCCTGGTCGCGGTGTACACGCGCGGCATGACGCAGCGGCTGCTGATCCTGGTCGGCCTGCTGCTCGCGAGCGTCGTCTACGCGGTGCTCGCCAACGGCTTCGGGCTGGGCAAGCCGCTCGACCTGTCCGGCGTCGCCGCGGCCGCGTGGTTCGGCCTGCCCGGCTTCGCGGCGCCGGTGTTCCAGGCCGACGCGATGCTGCTGATCGCGCCGGTCGCGGTGATCCTGGCGGCCGAGAACCTCGGCCACCTGAAGGCGGTGGGCGCGATGACCGGCAAGCCGCTCGACGCGCTGATGGGCCGCGCCTTCATCGGCGACGGCCTGGCGACGATGGTCAGCGGCGCGAGCGGCGGCACCGGCGTGACGACCTACGCCGAGAACATCGGCGTGATGGCCGCGACCAAGATCTACTCGACCGCGATGTTCGTGGTCGCCGCGCTGATCGCGATCGTGCTCGGCTTCAGTCCCAAGTTCGGTGCGCTGATCCAGGCCATCCCGCTGGCGGTGATGGGCGGCGTCAGCATCGTCGTGTTCGGGCTGATCGCGGTGGCCGGCGCCAAGATCTGGGTCGACAACCGGGTCGACTTCGGCGACAACACCAACCTGATCGTCGCCGCGGTCACGCTGATCCTCGGCACCGGTGACTACACGCTGAAGTTCGGCGGCCTGACGCTCGGCGGCATCGGCACCGCGACCTTCGGTGCCATCCTGCTGCATGCGCTGCTGCGGCGCCGTCCTGGCCGCTGAGCATCCGGACCGCGCTCAGGTCCACCACTTGCTGGTCGATATCCACCGATGGACCCGATCCTGCGTGCCCCTGGGGCTTTCCCCCTGCGCCTGAGCTGCGTGCTGATCGCCGCGCTCGCGTGCGGCGGTGCGCGCGCCGCGCCGGTGCCGGCGTCCACGCCGACGCCGGCCGCTGCCTCGGCACCGCAGGCTGCCGCATCCGACAGCGCGTTCGCCGAATTCGAATCGACCGGCCGCGCCCGCCCATCCGACACGGCCGCGCTGCTGCGCACGCGCGTCGCCGCGCTCGCGATCGGCAGCGGCGAGTGGGTCGACGGGCTCACGCTGCAGGGCCTGATGCACACCGAGGCCTCGGAGTTCGACGCGGCCACCGACTGCGCCCGCCGGCTGCGGCAGCAGGCGACGCCCGCCACCGATGCGGCCGCGCGGCTGATCCAGGCCAGCATGGCGCTGAAGAGCGGCGACGCGCGCGAGGCCGACCAGCTGCTGAATGCCGCCGCGGCCGAACTGCCCGCGTCGACGCCGGCCGCGAGCCGCCTGCGTTTCCTGGCCGCGCATTCGAAGGCCAAGCAGCGCGCCGGCAAGCTCGACGACGCGGTGCGGCTGCACCTGCAGGAGATCGACCTCGCGGACCAGCTCGGCATCGCCTGGCACCGCGCCGAGGCCCGCTCGCGCGCCGCCTACTCGCTCTACAAGGCGCAGCAGCCCGAGCGCGCGCGCAGCACCAATGCCGAGGCGCTGGCGATCGCGACGGCCGCCGACGACAAGATCTCGCTGGCCCGCGTGCACAACATCCAGGGCATCCTGCTCGACGGCCCGACCGAGGTCGCCGCGGAGCTGCATTCGATGCAGTCCGCGATCAACTATGCGCACGAGGCCGGCGCCAAGCTCGACGAGGCGCTGCTGCTGGCCAACATGTCGGATTTCTTCCTGCAGCGCGGCGACTACCGCACCGCGCTGCGCCGCGCGCAGGAGGCGCTGCCGCTGACGCGCGAGGTGCGCGACACCAGCAGCGAGATCATCGCGCTGTGGAACATGGGCCTGGCCCACATCGGCCTGGGCGACGTGGCCGACGGCAAGCGGCATGTGGAGCTGGCGCTGTCGATGGCCGAGCGCCGCGGCGATGCGCCGCTGGTGTCCGACGTGCTGCTGGAGTTCGGCACCGCGCTCGAGAAGGCCGGCGACGCCGCCGCCGCGGTGCAGGCGCTGCACCGCCACCGTGCGATCGCCGACAAGCTGGTGCAGCGCGACCAGCAGAAGGCCATCCTCGAGCTGCAGGAGCAGTACGACAGCGACCGCCGCGGCCGCGCGCTCGCGCTGCTGAACAGCGACAACGCGATCAAGAGCACGCAGCTGCAGCGCCGCGACCTGCAGCAGCGCCTGTGGTGGCTGCTCGCGGCGACCTTCGTGCTGTCGTTCGCGGTGGTGCTGCTGATGATGCGCCGCGTGCGCCGCACCAACCAGGCGCTCGCGCACAGCAATGCGCAGCTGAAGGTGCAGAGCGAGCGCGACCCGCTCACCGGCCTCGCGAACCGGCGCTACTTCCAGGCGGCCATGAAGCAGATGTCGGTCGACGGCCAGCTGGCCGGCACGGTGTTCCTGCTCGACATCGATCACTTCAAGCGCATCAACGACGAGCACGGCCACGCGGCCGGCGACGCGGTGCTGGTCGCGATGGCGCAGCGCCTGGCCGATGCGCTGCGCGAGCCCGACCTGGTCGTGCGCTGGGGCGGCGAGGAGTTCCTGGTGGTCGTGCAGTCGCTGTCGCGGGAGCAGGTGGATGCGCTGGCGCAGCGGCTGCTCGATGCGGTCGGGCAGGTGCCGGTGCGCTGGCAGGGCCGCGAGATCGCGGTGACCGGCTCGATCGGCTTCGCGAGCTTCCCGATCGAGCCGACCGGCCTGGCGGTCGCGTGGGAGCCGGCGATCAACCTGGTCGACACCGCGCTCTACCTGGCGAAGGCGCACGGCCGCAACCGGGCCTACGGGGTCGGGCTGCTGCATGCGCAGACGGTGCAGGGGCTGCAGGCGATCACCGCATCGCTGGAATCCGCCTGGCGCGACGGGCAGGTCACGCTGACGCTGCTGCGCGGGCCGGTGCTCGAGGGCCACGCATGACGCTGTGGCACGGACTCCGGTGCGCGGGTGTCGCGTGGCTGTTGTTCGCTGCCGGCGCGACTGCGGCCGGCGTGATCGAGCAGTCGGACCGCCTGGTGCGCCAGGGCTACGACCGCCCGGAGCCGGCGCTGAAGGCGCTGCTGCAGCTGCAGCACGAACAGGAGGAGATCTCGCCGCGGCCGGTGCAGACGATCCGCCGCCTGCAGCTCGCCCGCGCGATCGTGCTGGCGCAGAACGGCCGCATCGGCGAAGCCGGCATGCTGGCCGAGGAGATCCGCACCAGCATGGCCGGCACCGAGGCGGACGAGGCCGACAGCACCGCGCGCGCCAACCTGGTCCGTGCGCTGGTCGCCGAGAACAACGGCCAGCTCGACGTGGCGGCCGCGCTGGCGCAGGCGGCGGTGCCGTCGTTGCAGCAGGGCTGCCCGGGGCCCGACGGTGCGCCGGCGGCCACCGCGCCGGGCTGTGACTACCGCGCTGCATGGCGCGCGCTGCAGGTGCTGGAGCGCCATGCGCAGAGCCGCGCGCTGTGGGCCGAGGGCGCGCGCCACCTGCGCACCGCCGCGCAGCTGGCCGAGGCCCAGCACGACGGCTACCGCCAGGCGCTGGTGCTGGGGCTGCTCGCGCTCGACATCGCGCGCCAGGGCGACATGCCCGGCGCGGTGCGCACGCTGCAGCAGGCGCAACGCGTGGCGGCATCGCTCGACGATCCGGAGGTCGATGTGCGGCTGCGGCTGCACGAGGCCCGCCTGGCCGACCTGCGCGGCGAGCATGAACAGTCGCTGCGGCTGGCCGAAGAGGCGCTGCCGATCGCCGCGCGGGCCGATTCGCCGCGGCTGGAGTCGCTGGTCAACGCCAACCTCAGCGACCTGTATGCGCGCCAGGAGCGCCCCGCCGATGCGCTGCGTGCGGCCGAGGCCGCGCTGCCGGTGGTGCGCCGCCACGGCGACCTGCGTGCCGAGCGGGTGCTGATCAACAACGCCGGGCTCGCGAAGATCGGCCTCGGCCGCCTCAACGAAGGCCGGCTCGACCTCGCCCGGCTGGTCGAGCTGTGGCAGCGCAACGGCGCGCCGGGCAGCGAGGCGCAGTCGTTGCGCGAGTTCGGCGAGGCGCTGGCGGCGGCTGGCGATGCGCGCGGCGCGCTGGAGCTGTTCCACCGCGAGCGCAAGCTGAGTGCCGAGGTGATGAAGGCCAACCGTGCCGCGGCGCTGAAGGACGTGCAGCAGCGCTACGACACCGAGAGCAAGCAGCGCGAGATCGAGCTGGTGAGCCGCGACAACGCGCTGAAGACCGCGGCGCTCGCGAACCAGGAGCTGCAGCAGCGGGTGTGGGCGCTGATGGCGGCGGTGCTGGCGCTGTCGGTGGGGGTCGCCGCGCTGCTGTACCTGCGGGTGCGCGAGATCAACCGCCGGCTGCAGGCGAGTCATGCCAACCTGCGGCTGCAGAGCGAGCGCGACCCGCTGACCGGCCTGGCCAACCGCCGCCAGTTCCAGGCCGCGATGGCGCGCAACGGCACCCAGGGCATCGAAGGCGCGCTGCTGCTGGTCGACATCGATCATTTCAAGCACGTGAACGACGGCCATGGGCATTCGGTGGGCGACGCCGTGCTGGTCGAGGTGGGGCGGCGGCTGGCCGGCTGCGTGCGCGAGCGCGACCTGGTGGTGCGCTGGGGCGGCGAGGAGTTCCTGATCCTCGCGCCCGAGGTCAGCGCCGAGCAGGCGGAGCAGCTCGCGGCGCGCGTGCTGGAGCAGATCGGGCGCGAGCCGATCGCCAGCGGCACCGACGGCGGCCCCGACGACGTGCTGCGCGTCACCGCATCGATCGGCTACGTGCGTTTCCCGCTGCCGCCCGACGAGCTGCCGGTGCCGTGGGAGCAGGCGGTCAACCTGGCCGACATGGCGCTCTACACCGCGAAGGGCCAGGGCCGCAACCGCGCGATCGGCGTGGTGGGCGCGCAGCTGCGCTCGCCGGACGAGCTGAAGGCGATCGAGAACGACTTCGACAGCGCCTGGCGGGACGGCCGGGTGCGGCTGCATGAGCAGGGGGGGCCGGAGCCGGATTTGTTCTCGTAGTTTTTCTGCTTGCAAAGGCATGTGGGGGGAGGCTGGGGCTCGCCGGCCGGTGCGGTCTTCGCCCCCTGGGGGGCGAAGACTTCCCTCCGCTGACTGGTTTCATGGCCCGTCGCCCAAACTCCCGCCACTCACTTCGTTCGTTGTGGTCAAACAGTGGGCGACA
>NZ_JBFUGW010000290.1:0-7279 GCF_056402735.1 Rhizobacter sp. P3_C12 | reverse complement strand
GGCGGCGGCTGCCCCGGCCGCGGCCGCCGCACCGGTGCCGCCGATCGCGGTCGACGACGGGCGGCGGCAGATCCGCTTCTACGGCCAGMTGCTCGAGCTGTCACGCTACGAGTACGGCCTGCTGAAGACGCTGGTCTCGCGCCCGGGCCACGTGTTCTCGCGCGACACGCTGCTCGAGCGCGTGTGGGACGATGCCACCGAAAGCCTCGACCGCACGGTCGATGCGCACGTGAAGACGCTGCGCGCGAAGATGAAGCTGGTCGCGCCGGGGCTGGAGCCGATCAAGACGCACCGCGGCACCGGCTACGCCTTGGCAGAAGACCTGCCGGCCACCAAGCCGGAGAGCTGACATCTCGAAACGGACGCGGATCTTCGTCGGCATCCTGCTCGCCTACGCGTTCGGCGTCGGCGTGCTGATGTACCGGCTGCTCGGCGACATCGACCCGCGCTACCGCGAGTCGGCCGAGGAGTCGCTGGTCGAGACGGCGCACCTGATCGCCGCGACGCTGGAGGCCTCGTCGGCCGACGGCACGCTGCGCGCCCAGACGCTCGCGCCGGTGTTCGAGTCGCTGTATGCGCGCCGCTTCAAGGCCGACATCTTCGGCTTCGAGAAGACGCGCGTCGAGCTGCGCCTGATCGTCACCGACCGCGCCGGCAAGGTGGTCTACGACTCGACGCAGCGCCACCTCGGCGAGGACTACGCGCAGTGGCACGACGTGTGGCGCGCGCTGCAGGGCGAGTACGGTGCGCGCACCACGCCCGACATCGACAACGACAACCGCACCGCGGTGATGTACGTCGCCGCGCCGGTGCGCGCTCGCAACGAGATCATCGGCGCGGTCAGCGTCGGCAAGCCGGTGCAGAGCTTCGGGCAGTTCGTCGATGCGGCGCGGCGCAAGACGCTGCTGGTCGGCGTGACCTCGGTGGTCGCGGTGCTGCTGCTGGTGGTGATCGTCTCGGTGTGGCTGGTGCGGCCGTTCGGGCTGATCGCCGACTACGTGCGCTATGTGCGCGCGCAGCGCAGCTTCAGCCTGCCGCGGCTCGGCCGGCGTGCACTCGGCGCGATCGGCGCCGCCTACGACGAGATGCGCGATGCGCTGGCCGGCCGCAACTACGTGGCCGATTACGTGCAGACGCTGACGCACGAGGTGAAGAGCCCGCTGTCGGCGATCCGCGGCGCGGCCGAGCTGCTGCAGGAGCCGATGCCCGATGCCGACCGCGCGCGCTTCATCGCCAACATCGCACGCGAGACGCACCGCATCCAGGAGCTGGTCGACCGGATGATGGAGCTGACCGCGCTGGAGTCGCGGCGCAGCCTGGAGCGGCGCGCGCCGGTCGCGCTGCGCCCGCTGGTGAACGAGGCGGCCGCGAGCGCGCAGGCCGCCGCCGCCACGCGCAAGCTGAGCATCGTGGTCGAGGACGGGCCCGAGGCGAGCGTCGACGGCGATGCCTTCCTGCTGCAGCGCGCGCTGTCGAACCTGCTCGACAACGCGCTCGATTTCTCGCCCGAGGGCGGCACGGTGCGGCTGTCGCTGCAGATCAACCGCCGCACCGTCGACCTGCGCGTGCAGGACAGCGGCCCCGGCATTCCCGACTACGCCGAATCGAAGGTGTTCGAGAAGTTCTATTCGCTGGCGCGGCCGCATTCGCGCAAGAAGAGCACCGGGCTCGGGCTCTCGTTCGTCAGCGAGATCGCCGAGCTGCACGAAGGGCGCATCACGCTGAAGAACGCCGCGGCCGGCGGCGCCATCGCGACGCTGTCGCTGCCGCTCGGCGCCTGACGGTCCGCGGCTACGTGCCGGCCGTCATTTGCCGGCGCCCGCCTCCGGCATCGCCGACGAATGGTGGTGCGCGATCAGCCAGCGGCCGTTCTGCCACTCGTAGACGTAGGTGTAGCGGGCATGCACCTTCATGCCGCCCTTCAGCGTGAAGGTGTAGGTGCCGACGTCCTGCGCGACATTGCAGCCGATCTTGATGATGCGGCGATCGATCTGGCCCTGCGGCGTGCTCTTCAGGAACTTGACGAAGTAGTCGCGGATCTCGGCCGGGTTGGTGCGCGGCGTGTCCGACACGGTGGGGAGCAGCACGCCGTCGCTCGCGTAGTTCGCGACGACCTGGTCCGGATCGAGCGTGCGCAGCGAATCGTTCCAGCGGTCGAACAGGGCCGCGATCTGCTTGTCGTCGGTGGGTTGGCAGGCCTGGGTGGACGGCGCCTGCGCCAGGGCAGCGGTCGACAGGCTGAAGCCGATCGCGGGAAGGAGAGCTGCTCGCAGCAGGTTCATGAAAGGTCCTCGTCTGGGTTGGATGACACCGCATCGCGGCGCTGCACCGCGTCGCGATGCATGGTTGCCATTGTTCGAGCGGCCCATGAACGGGACCCGTGCGCCGCGATGAACGGCCGCTGACGCCCACATGAACGCCGGATGAACGGCGGCGCGCCGTCAGCCGGGCTGCGCGTCGAGCCGGTAGCCGAGCCCGCGCACCGTCTTGATCAGCGCCAGCGCATGGCCTTCGTCCACCTTGGCGCGCAGGCGGCGCACGTAGACGTCGACCACGTTGGTCAGCGGATCCTCGTTCGTGCCCCAGACGTTGGAGAGGATGCGTTCGCGGCTGTACACGCGCCCCGGCGCACTCATCAGCAGCTCGAGGAACGCGAGCTCGCGGGCCGTCAGCGCGAGCTGCTTGCCGGCCCGGCTCGCCTGCATGCTTTCGCGGTCCAGCACCAGGTCGGCCACCTGCAGGCTGCTGGCGCGCGGGCGCTGCTCGCGGCCGCGCCGCAGCAGCGCCTCGATGCGCGCCAGCAGCTCCTCGAACGCGAAGGGCTTGGTGAGGTAGTCGTCGGCGCCCAGGCGCAGGCCGTTCACCTTGTCCTCGAGGTTGCTCAGCGCGGTGAGCATCAGCATCGGCACGTGGCAGCCCTCGGCGCGCAGCGTCTGGCACAGCTCCAGCCCGCTCAGGCCGGGCAGCATCAGGTCCAGGATCAGCAGCGAGGGCGCGCTGCTGCGCGTCAGCGCCAGCCCCTGCGGCCCGGTGCGGGCGAGCTGCACGCCATAGCCCTCGGCCCGCAGGCCGCGCACCAGGAAATCGGCGACCCGCACGTCGTCCTCGACCACCAGCAGGTTCATGCCGCCTGCTCCCGCCGGCAGGGCAGCTCGATGCGCACGGTGGTGCCTTCGTCGAGGCGGCTGTCGAGGTGGATCTCGCCGCGATGCGCGCGCACGATGGCCTGCGCGATCGACAGGCCGATGCCGGTGCCGTCCGGCCGGTGTGCCCGCGCCCGGCGGCCGCGCACGAAGCGCTCGAACACGAGCGGCAGCTCCTCCGCATCGATGCCGATGCCGTCGTCCTGCACGAGGATCTCCATCCGGTCGTCGCGCACCTGCCAACCCAGGCGCACCGTGCCGCCGCGCCGCGAGTAGCGGACCGCGTTGTCGAGCGCGATCACCACCGCCTGCCGCAGGCGGTCGGCGTCGGCGTGCACGCTGGCGGGGCTGGATGCATCCCGCGGCGGCGCGTCGAGATGTACGCTCACCTCGTGCTGCGCGCCGAGCGCCTCGGCCTGCTCGGCCGCGTCGCCGAGCAGCGCCGGCACGTCGACCGCATCGAAGCGCATCGCGAGCTGGTCGGCCTCGGCCCGCGCGATCAGCAGCAGGTCGTCGATGACGCCGGCCAGCTGCTTCACGCCGCCGACGATGCGCGACAGGCTCTGCCTGTACTCGGCCACCGGCTTGTCGGCGCCGCGCAGCGCGATCTCGGCCTCGCCGCGGATCGCGGTGGCCGGCGTGCGCAACTCGTGGCCCAGGTCGGCGAACAGCTGGCGGCGGCGGGCATCGATGTGCTGCAACGCCTCGTGCGCCGTGCTCAGTTCAAGCGTGCGCGCCTGCACCGCATCTTCCAGCCGGTGGCGTGCCGCATCGGCCTCGCTGCGGTGTTGCTGCAGCTCGGCCGCCATCGCGTTGAAATGCCCGGCCAGGCGGTCGAACTCGTCGCCCGACCCGATCGCGACGCGGTGCCCCAGGTCGCCGGCCTGCAGGGCCTGGATGCCGCCCAGCAGGCGGTCGAGCGGGCGCTGCAGCCGCCGGCCCAGGTGCAGCGCCAGCAGCACCGCCACTACCAGCGTGACCAGCACCATCGCGCCGCCTTGCAGCCGCAGCATGTCCAGCCCGTGCACGGTGGCCGCACGCGCGGCCGGCACCACGATGCGCTGGCGTTCGATCGCGCCGTTGACGAGCTCGCGCAGGTCGCGGCCGCGGGCCGTGTCGAACACCTGGTTGAGCTCACGCCAGACCGTGCTGAACTCGGCGCCGCGCTCGAGCGGCGCCAATTGCAGCAGGCGCGAGCGCACGGCCACGATGTTGTCGTCGAGCAGCTCGGTGACGGCCACCAGCTGCGGCACCTCGGGCGGGACCGGCACGCCGTCGTCTGCCGCGAGTTCGCTCCGGGCGCCGAGGTCGCGCGCCGCCAGCTGTTTCAGGTTGGCCGCGCGGGTCTGCATCCGCGCCAGCAGCCGGTCGCGCAGCTCGAGCGAGGCGTCGGCGCCCATCAGCTGCTGCGAGGCCCACACGCGCAGCCGCTGCTTGTCGGCCGACAGCTCCAGCAACTCGGACAGGATGTCGCTCGCGAGCCGGCTGTGCTGCGCATACGCGTACACGCGGATCGCGCCCCAGCGCACGGCCACCGCCTGGATGCAGACCAGGGCGACCAGGGCGGCCAATGCGAGCGAGAGGCGGAGTCGGAACATGCGCCACTGTATCGCCCGTGCCGTCATCATGGTTCGGTCATGCGGCCGTCATCCATGACCCGGCGCCGGTCGGCTTCACACGCCCTTCACACGACGCTGCGGCGGCTTCGAAACCGCTTCGCATGCTGCGTCGATTCTTGCGGCCACGCGCCCTCCCTGCGGCGCGCCCAGGAGAATCGACATGACCCCGCTGCGCCGCGTCCCGTTCCACCCGCTTCGCCCGCTCACCCACGTCGGCCGCGTGCTGCTGTGCATCGCGCTGTCGCTGTTCGCCGCGATCCTCACGCTCGCCTGGTCGCCGGCGCGCGCCGACGACGCCGAGGCCCGCAAGGGCGAGAGCCCGTACTTCTTCGTCGACAACGGCGACCCCGGCACCGACCGGCTGCCGTTGAAATCGACCGCGGTCGACGTGCGCATCAGCGGCGTGATCGCCGACGTGACCGTCACGCAGCACTACCGCAACGAGGGCCAGCGCCCGATCGAGGCGCGCTACGTGTTCCCCGGCTCGACGCAGGCCGCCATCTACGCGATGAACGTGCGCCTGGGCAACCGGCTGCTGACCGCCCGCATCCGCGAGAAGCAGCAGGCGCGCATCGAGTACGACAACGCCAGGCGCGAGGGCAAGACCAGCGCGCTGCTCGAACAGCACCGGCCGAACGTGTTCGAGATGAACGTCGCCAACATCCTGCCGGGCGACGACGTGGCGGTGGAGCTGCGCTACACCGAGCTGCTGGTGCCGACCGACGCGCAATACGGCTTCGTGTTCCCGACCGTCGTCGGCCCGCGCTACAGCAACCCCGCCGGTGCGGCGGACCGGCAAGCCTGGGCCGCGACGCCCTACCTGCGCGCCGGCGTCGAATCGAACACCGCGTTCGACCTGAAGCTGCGGGTCGATGCACCGATCGCGGTGAAGGACGTGAGCTCGCCGTCGCACGAGATCCGCGTGCAGGGCGGCGACACGGCGCACGCGAGCGTGAGCCTCGCCGACACGAAGGCATCCAACAACCGCGACTTCATCCTGACCTACCGCCTGGCCGGCGACCGCATCGCCTCCGGCCTGATGCTGTACCGCGGCGACGAGCAGACCGGCGGCGAGAACTTCTTCCTCGCGATGGTCGAGCCGCCGAAGGCCGTGCCGCTGCAGCAGGTCAACCCGCGCGACTACATCTTCGTGGTCGACATCTCCGGCTCGATGCACGGCTACCCGCTCGACACCGCCAAGGTGCTGCTGCAGAACCTGATCGGCGGCCTGCGCCCGAGCGACACCTTCAACGTGATGCTGTTCTCCGGCAGCAGCCGCATGCTGTCGCCGGCCTCGGTGCCGGCCACGCGCGCCAACATCGAGCGTGCGCTGCAGGCGCTGGCGCAGACCGGCGGCGGCGGCAGCACCGAGATCGTGCCGGCGCTGCGCCGCATCGCCGAGCTGCCGAAGCCTGCCGACCTGTCGCGCAGCGTGATCGTCGTGACCGACGGCTACGTGACGGTCGAATCCGAGGTGTTCCAGCTGGTGCGCCGCCACCTGAACGACTTCAACGTGTTCGCGTTCGGCATCGGCAGCAGCGTCAACCGCAACCTGATCGAAGGGCTGGCGCGTGCCGGCCAGGGCGAGGCCTTCGTCGTCACGAAGCCGTCGCAGGCCGCCGCGCAGGCCGAGCGGCTGCGCCGCATCATCGACTCGCCGGTGCTGACGCAGCTGAAGGCGCGCTTCGACGGGCTGGACGTCTACGACGTGGAGCCGCCCGCGCTGCCCGACGTGCTGGGCGGCCGCCCGGTGCTGATCCAGGGCAAGTGGCGCTCGCGCCCGGGCGAGCCGGCGGCGGGCAGGCTGGTGCTCGACGGCCGCGCGGCCGATGGGCCGTGGCACGAGGAATTGATCGTGGCCGGCCACGAGGACCAGACCTCGTCCGCGCTGCGCCACCTGTGGGCCCGCGGACGCATCGCGGCGCTCAGCGACCAGGAGTCGCTGGTGGGAGGCAATTCCGAGAAGGAGGCCATCACCGCACTCGGCCTGAAGTACAGCCTGCTGACGCAGTACACCAGCTTCATCGCGATCGATCAGGTGGTGCGCAACCCGAATCCGGCCCTCGCGCCCACCGTCGACCAGCCGCTGCCCCTGCCGCAGGGCGTGGCCGAGACCGCGCTGGGCGCCGAGGTGCCGAGCACGCCCGAGCCGGCGGCCTGGGCCGCGTTGCTGGTGGTGTTCGGCGTGGCCGGTGTCGCGCTGCAGCGCCGTCGCGTGGCAGCGCGCGCATGAGGCCGGGCCATGGGAACCGTGTTGTCCACTTCCACCACCGGCCGCTGGCTGGGGCGCTTCGAAGCGATGCCACCGCTCGCCTGGCTCGCGCTGCAGGCGGTCGCGCTGTGGCCGCACTGGCGCTGGGCCGCGGCGCGGCTGGCCGATGGCTCGGACGATCCGCTCGGGCTGGTCTCGGCCGCCGTGCTGATCGGCTGGGTCGTGTGGCAGGCGCAAGGCCTGCGCGGCTCGGCGCGGCCGGCCTGGTGGACGGCCGCCGGCGCGCTGACGGTGCTGGCCACCGT